>JAZLFL010000205.1:0-8110 GCA_045615825.1 Lachnospiraceae bacterium | reverse complement strand
ACTTCAAGTCTGTAGTTCTGAAGAACATTAACTGTCTTAATCTCCTCCTTACCATCTACACACAGGATGTAGCTAAGATCTCCAGCCTGATTAAACTCAACAGATGATTTGATATATCCCTTAGAACCATGAATATATAATCTGTCAAATCTGCGATCCATTGCAGTCTCAAAGTTCATACCACATGTGAAGTTAGCACGAACACCCTCGCCGAATGACATTATCGCTGTTGTAAGTACATCAACATTCTGCTCATTGTACTCAGCAATAGCCTGAACCTTAACTGGCTCCTTACCAAGCATGCTAAGAATCATACTTGTACAGTAGCATCCAAGATCATACATAGCACCACCATAGCAGTCCTTCTGCATACGGATATTGCTTACATCATAATCAGATGTACAGAAAGCAGCTTCGACATAGCACACATCACCAAAAGTCTTATCTGCAATCTCCTTCTTAAGAGCATCAATATATGGAGTATGAAGATAAGCAAATGCCTCCATTAAGATAACTCCCTTAGCCTTAGCTGCGGCGAATAACTCCTCAGCCTGCTTAGCTGTTGGTGCAAGCGGCTTCTCACAGAGAATATTCTTGCCAGCCTCAATCGCCTTCATAACCCACTCATAGTGAAGCTGATTAGGAAGTGGAATATATACTGCCTCAATCTCCTCGTCTGCAAGCAGCTCTTCATAACTTGTATATGCTTTCTTAAAACCGAATGCCTCTTTGAATTCGTTAACCTTTTCTGCGCTTCTTCCTGCAATTGCGGTTAACTCACAATTAGTTGCTTCAAGCATTCCTGGAATTGTACATCCCTTCGCAATGCCGGCTGTTCCAAGAACGCCCCATTTAACCATAGACATATTAAAGTCTCCTTTATCTTATAACATTAATCTGTAGATTGCCTCGATGTCCTTCTGGCCAAGTGAAACAAATCCACCAATCTGACCATTCTGGTTAGGATTGCCATAGCAGCATCTGTGAGCAAGCTTCTCAATATCTTCTTCCTTAGCACCAAGCTCTTCAAAGTTCTTAGGCATACCAATTGAGATTAAGAAGTTTCTAAGGCACTCGATACCTTCCTTAGCTGTACGCTCAGGATTCTCGAAATCCATCTGGCAGCCCCATACTCTAACAGCGATCTGAGCGAATCTCATAACGTTATGATTCATATTATATGTAAATACTGCTGGCATAACTACTGCAAGACCAGCACCATGTGCACAGTCATACTCTGCAGAAAGCTCATGCTCTACGTCGTGGCTTGTCCAGTCCTGTGAACGTCCAACACCAACGATATTATTATGTGCAACCATTCCAGCCCACATAATGTTAGCTCTTGCCTCGTAGTCTGTAAGGTTAGCCATTACCTTAGGAGCTTCTGTCTTCATTGTAAGGATAAGACCCTCGATAAGTCTGTCTGTAACCTCAACATCCTTACTGTTAGTAAGATATCTCTCGTAAAGATGAGCAATGATATCTGTAATACCACAAGCTGTCTGGTATGCTGGAAGTGTAGCTGTAAGCTCTGGATTAAGAACTGAGAACTTAGGTCTAACTGCATCTCCGCTTGCGCCTCTCTTAATCATTCCATTCTCGTTAGTAATAACTGTATCTGGTGAACCCTCAGAACCAGCTGCTGCAATTGTAAGAACTGTTGCTACTGGAAGAGCCTCTTCGATTCTCTTACCCATGTAGAAATCCCAGAAATCTCCATCATATACAGCACCAGCTGCAATAGCCTTAGCTGAGTCGATTGTACTACCACCACCAACTGCAAGGATGAAGTCTACTCCTTCCTTCTTACAGAGGTCAATACCCTCATATACAAGACCACTTCTTGGATTAGGCATTACACCACCAAGCTCGATATATTCAACACCTGCTGCTGTAAGTGAAGCCTTAACTCTGTCAAGCAATCCTGAACGAACAACTGAACCACCACCGAAGTGAATAAGTACCTTTGAACCTCCGAACTTCTTAACTAACTCTCCGCAATCACTCTCGCGGTCCTTACCAAATGCAAAAAATGTAGGTGCATAAAAATTAAAATTCTCCATGTAGCCCTCCTGTCTTCTAGTTAATATGCTAGTTTGTTTTCATTACTATTTTACTACAGCAAATAGCTTTTGTCTTTAAAAATTTTAGTTTTTTTTCGCAAATTCAAAAAGGAGCTAAATCAATAGCTCCTTTTTCAAAAATATATGCAACTTACTTAGTTACTTCTTCGATATCCTTATAATTCCAGTATGCGCTAACACCTTCTGATATCACCTCAAGGTTTGGGGCAATACGCTTAAGTAAGCTCTCAACACTCTCCTCAACTACGCAGGTCTCAATGTATTTAACATTAGGATCCTCATAGAGCTCCTTTGCCACTGTTGCAACAAGAACCATCAGCTTCTTCTCAGCGCCCTTTTTACACCATGCAGATTCAAGATATGCTGTATCCCCGTCCACATCTGCTTTTATATAGGAGTTGACCTCCTGGCCACCCTTATCAGTTGTTACGAAGCAGTATTTATTGCCCTGCTCCCTATTTACAGGAATACCATATGTAGGAAGATAATTGTGCTCCATACAGTCAGTAATGAACTTCTTCTTAACAGCTGGTGCGAGTTCATCGTAGAAATCAAGAAGCCCTTCCTTATAAGGATCAAGCTTAAACATGGGCTTAATGAATTGACTTGAATAGAAAGCATCTACATTGCCTCTGTATACCTTGCTTACGTTCTTATTCTCATCATCGATTTCAAAAAGTCCGGTGGATTCCAGTAAAAGCCTGAAATCCTCATCCTGCGGAAGCATAAAATCGCAGTCAATGTCCTCAAGATACAGCGAAGCCATAGCAACAAGAGTATAAATAAACCCTGTGGCAATTCCCCTTCTCCTGTACATTGGATGTACAAACAGATCATGGATTATATAACCCATATCATTATGCTCCACTAGCATATATCCGCAGGCAACCGAATCCTCCGTCGCTCCAATAGTGAAGAATACTTCACTCTCTGTAGCCAGCTCCCATACGTATGCCGGCATTATGCACTTGAAGGATTTAATATTACTTCTATCAAGTATTCCATAGTTAGCCATTAATTATTCTCCTGGTTCTGTTCTGACACAGCTGCTCCTGCCTCTGGTGCTTCTATTGATGACTCATTGGTAGAATTACACACCGCCAGAAATGCATTTAATATATTCTGCGCAGTTGCATTGAATGAAGTTGGCAGTGTATCCGTCTTAAGATCCCTTCTAATACATCTCACAATAGCTGGTTCAGACATTATAATATCAACCAGCTTACGTTTAGCCTCATAGTCTTTACTATTAACATATGCTGGAATAAGAGGCTTTATATCTTCTACAAGAAAATTTGGATTAAGCGCCTGAAGTAAGTCTGGAATTCTTTCTGAAACAGAATCAAGATCCTTTTCAAGTGCTATTCTGGATTTTTCCACATTGTCTAAATGCTTTGCCTTCTGAAGGTCAAAACGCTTCTTCTCTCCCTTTGGAATATAGCCGGTAATATTACTATAATCCATTCCAATCGCTACACTATAATCATAGCTCTTAGCATCTGATCTTATCTTGGCAAGCTTCTGGAAGAACTTAGTAGTTCCATCACCCATATCTATGGCGCGCTTCTTACCATTACGTGCCATCTTGATATTATTCTCTATATCATACGCATCGGCATCCTTCATAGCTACAAGTGCCTTCTGCTTAGCAACCAATGCCGGCTTGGTATATTCATAGAGAGCCTTTCGCTCAACATCTCCTATATTCATTCTTGTATTATAATTGAACATTGCGGCTGCGGATGTACCAGTTGCCAGCGTAGCTTCCTTGTGCGCCTCCCAGGCTTTCTTTCTCTTCTCCAGACGCTTATTGCTACTCTTACTCTTCTTCTTCTTATCGTAGCTGTCAGCCATCTTATATTCATAGGATAACTCACGGATATCCCTCTCAAGGCCTGACTGAACATAATCTCTTATGGCTGCCTTGTCATCCATCTCTTTATCGTAAAGAGAATACTTACTAAATATAGCCCCTTGCAGGTTTTCGAAGGCCTCTGTAGTTGTTGCATTTAATGTGCTGTCATATGTCCTGTTGATAATCTCATTTCTGCTCGAATCACTGGACATTTTATCTGCAATGGTCTCAGCCCTTGTAACATCAAAGTGACGATGTCTCTCCACGTCTGTTTCCTTAATATATCCATACAGACCAATATCCCTTTTAATCTGACCGTTTACTACCTTACCAGCCAATAACTCGCTATTGCCTGCTGAACTTTCAAAACCATTTTCCATACTTATACCTCTCCTTATGCCTCAACGCCCTGATTATCACCGCTTACAACTGTCTGAAGATATACCTTCCACTTGCCATCTGCACCAACTATTGAATCCTTAATAATGAACTTTGTGTCAGGAGCGATGCAAAGCTCCTCTTCATCCGGTGACTTAGTACCATTACCATGGCTGATATCGAGACACTTGCTTCCCTTCTTACATAAGATAACAAGCTCAAGTTCCTTATTATATCCACGACCATTAACAACAGATGTACTTACAACGCCCTTATCTGTACATACAGAATTAATATTATCTCCGACCTTATTCTGCAACTGCTCCATAGATAATCCATCAGAGCCTTCATCTCCGAGCATGAATCCAATTGCACTTGCGTCAACACCTCTTCTTACTACGATGTCATAATCAATAACTGAATTCTGTAATCCATCCTTAACGAGGTTGGCATATCCCTTCTTAGTCTCTGATTTATCTTTTACCATGAACTTGTAACGGCTCCTGGTATCACCTGTTCTAAGTACATCATTGATAGCAATACAAATGGCTGTATCATTAACATACTGTGCAAGTGCTTCCTCTGCACCACGTCCAGAACGGCGTTCAAAGGCACGCTTCTTAATTGCACCTAAAACAGTCTGAACTATTATGAAATCGCGTTCTGAATTGCTTCTAAGGGACTTATCCATAGAATCAGCATCGGCCGCAATTGTACGCTTAAGGTCAACATTCTTTCTGGCCTTCTCATACATCTCACGAGTGATTTCCACCTTCTGGCCATCAAGAAGCAATCCAGCATGTGGCATGAACTTAAGCTCCTCACCATTAATAACCTTACTGGCCTCAACTTCAAGTTCTTCTGGACTAAGATCCAAGAATTTTGTCGCCTTACTTTTATCGCTCTTCTTTTCAGCCTTCTTCTCCTTCTTCTCTTCCTTAGCTTCAGCCACAACCTCAGTTGCAACCGCTTTTTCCTTATTAGACTTCTTCTCGGCCTGCTCTCTCTTTGTCTTCTCTCTGCTTCTCTCAGTAGCATCCTTTGGTAAAAGACGATTATACTCAGCTAATGCCTTCTGAAGATCTCTTGTAAGCTTGTCAATCTGCTTACCGTACAGATTAATATGCTCATTGTAGACACTAATCATTGCAGTATATATCTTAACCTTAGCTGCAGCTTTTCTAAGCTTCTCATCATTGTCACTATAGCTCTTAGCCTCTGCAGCACTGAGCATACCATCAAGTCTTAGCTTAAGGATCTCAATACGGGCATCTACATACTTAGTACCTTCTGTATCCATTGTGCCACTTGCAACCATCTGATTAAGCGCATACATCTTAACAGATGCCTTCTCATAGCTCTTGGCAGCTGCCTTAAAGCTCTTGGCACGCTTACTTGTCCAATGGTTATCATATGTATTAGCATGCTCCTTAAGTGTCTGTCCCTTGCCCTTCTGGCCTGCGACCGTACGATACTTATTAGCCTTTCTGGCATACTCATCGGAATCACTATAATTCTCATTATCTTCAACAGTAAGATACTTTTTTAGTGACTTGCCAAATGCTTCTGACTCAACATCATACTTACCCTCTTCATTAACCTGCATTGTTCTAAGGTCCTCAGAGAGGTAGGTTGCCTCAGCCTCCACATCACGCTTATATATTGTTGTTCCTTCATCATTAATCTGTTTCTTCTTTTTTAACATATCCATATCAATCACCTACTATCTCAGATAATTCCACTCTGCAATATAATTAAAAGATTTTGTTCCAGTCTTGCTTAAAAGCTTTTCAAAAACATCATCTCCCGAGTCACTTACCGGCTTAATCATCATTGTGCATCCGATATATCCCTTAACATAGCGCTGTACCAGGGCTCCAATCACTTCAATCGCCATAAGAGGATTATTAGACTTTAAATATGAAAGAGAAAGTAAATCCTCGTCCTTTTTCTCAACTATGATAACCGCGACAACCTCATTCTTATCATTAAGGATGCATCTGCATAAGTCCTTCTCACAGTTCTGCTCCCAGAATGAATAATCATTAACTATATAACCACTGTCCTCTGCTAACGACTTAAGTACTTCCAGCCTTGCAGGCTTCGATAACTCAAAAAAGCCAATGTCCCTAGTTGATTTCTTTTTTAACAGAAGTCTTACATTGTCTGAATTGGCAATCTCTTCCGGAGTTACGAAATATGTTGCGCTCATCTTGTGAAGATCAAAGCTCGAGTGGTCGTCAAAGAAATCCCGAAGACCCACACATGTGCCTGCGAACTCAGCCTCAACATCCATGAACTGGTCCGTATCTTCAATAAAATCAAGCAGTGTGTTGACAAGCATTGTTGCTACACCTTCTCGCCTGCTATCATCTTCCACATATATATACGTAATCTTGTAGCGGTCTGGCTCATTCCTGAAAGCAAGAATTCCAACTGCCTCGTCATCCTCGTTAACAGCGCCAATGAAATATTCACCTCTGGCCCCCAGCATATAGTCGTCTGGAAGAAGCTCGGCAAAGGCTTCACTCATCTGTCCATCTACAAGTGGATCAACTATTCTTACGTCCATATCTTACTCCTCAAAGTGTGTACACTCTGCCTCACCTAAGATCACTGCGCCTGGCTTGGTTGTGTACTTCTTGCAGGCTGCTGCCTTACCAATGCTGTACTTACATCTGCTGCACTGCTTAAGTGTATCTTCTGCAACAGGCTCCATCACAATGTCCTTACCCTCGAATGCCTCTTCATTTAATCTCTCAATATCCATAACAACCTCCATCTACATTTCTGTGTTGTTTAAGTGCTTTTATCCTACACAATCAATTATACGAATCCTTTTGAAAAAAGTATACAAGTTGGCGCTGACAAGATACTGACAATATTGTATTATTATTAATAAATTTATAAAAAAAAGTGTGATTTTTTATTTGACAGGAAAAATTATGGCTTCAGTTGTTGATAGAATAGAATTTTTAGGTAAGATGTCGAACGACGCTCTTCGCGAAATGCTTCCAGATGCCAGATACAAATGGATTAATTATATTGGAAAATCTCTTACCAATGTTGCCCCATTTGCATACAAGGATAGCAATGGCAGGATAATCGCTATATGTATATATATTATACAATCAGCAATGTATGACAGAGCTACATTCATCTTCATTGAAGTTAATGAAGAATATCGTGGAACAGGACTTGCCATGTCTCTATTCAGGGGCTCTATGGATATGCTTAAGGACTGGGGATATAAATATATCACTGCCTCATCCATTGTAGATATTGAAGATAATTCACTTCTAAGGAGACTGGGATTCAAATTCATTAGAAAAGAATATTACATGGTATATAAGGCTGCTGACATCAAGGCCTCAAAGCTTGGAAGTAACAGCAATCAGCTCGCGCCTATTATAAAATATGTCCGTAAAATTGATGAACTCGGTGAGGCCGCGAAAAAAGAATTCTCTAATCTCATGATGAGTGGTGCATACCACGTAGACATCACAAAGTGTGACCCCAACCTCACAAGATACTTCATTGCGCCAAAAGGTAATGTAATCGGATACATGCCACTTCGTATCAGCTCTGATGGGGACATTATGAATCTTGAACTATATATATTACCATGTAAGGAATCCATCTTCGCTCTTCCTGCGATGCTGCTTGATGTCCTTATCACTGATGCTTCAGATATTAGAGACGATGCTAATATTATCGTATCCATGGCCTCTGAGGATAATGTGAAGGCTATGGAAATGGGCTTCGGCGAAGCAACAATTAACAGATCAATTGA
>JAZLFL010000204.1:0-2587 GCA_045615825.1 Lachnospiraceae bacterium | reverse complement strand
AATCTCCTGGTTGGATGCCTGACGGCATACCTCATCATCGACGATACAGTTACCAGCCATGTTAACGCCCATATCTGTAGGTGACTTATATGGAGACTCACCTAAGATCTGCTCAAACATTGCATTTAAAACAGGGAAGATCTCAACATCTCTGTTGTAGTTAACTGTTGTCTCGCCATATGCCTCTAAGTGGAATGGATCGATCATATTGACATCATTAAGGTCAGCTGTTGCTGCCTCGTATGCCATGTTAACAGGATGCTTAAGTGGGAGATTCCAGATTGGGAATGTCTCGAACTTGGCATAGCCTGCATTAATTCCTCGCTTATGCTCATGATAAATCTGTGACAGACATGTTGCCATCTTGCCAGAACCAGGACCAGGTGCTGTAATAACTACAAGGCTTCTCTCTGTCTCAATGAATTCATTTTTACCATATCCTTCATCGCTTACAACCCTGTTAACATCTGAAGGATATCCAGGAATCTTATAATGCTTGTAAGCCTTAATTCCAAGGCTGTTAAGCTTATTAATGAACTGGTCTGCGGCTGGCTGGCTGTTGTACTTGGTGATACATACACTTCCTACATACAGTCCGATTCCTGTGAAGTTATCAATGAGACGAAGTACATCCATGTCGTAAGTGATACCATAATCACCACGAATCTTGTTAGCCTCGATATCCTCTGCACTGATAACGATAACGATCTCAGCCTGTTCCTTTAACTGAAGGAGCATCTTAAGCTTACTGTCAGGCTCGAACCCAGGAAGAACTCTTGAAGCATGGAAATCATCAAAAAGCTTTCCACCGAACTCAAGATAAAGCTTGTTACCAAACTTGCCAATTCTCTCTCTGATGTGTTCAGACTGCATCTTAAGATACTTATCATTATCAAAACCGATCTTCATTAATATTCTCTCCTATACGCAACTTTAATTTTATCCAAAATAAAGATAAGGATATGCTAAACGCATATCCTCATCGATACATCTTAACTGATTTATTAATAATCTGATTTATTAAGCTTTTCCTTTTCTACTTTATAAACCATAAGACGGAGCAGATACTCTGGCATCTTCCTGTTGCCAAGTTCCCAATCCTGTATTGTTCGATAAGGAATACCGAAATACTGACAGAACTCTCTTCTATTCATTCCAGTACCTTCTCGAAGCTTAAGCAATGTCTCCCTAGAATCCATATGTACTCCCTTCATATCGCATATGACCACGGTGCAATTATACACTAAAAAGAAATATATATGAATATAAAAATGGTAAAAAAGTACTATTTTCAATCAAAATAGTAGAAAAACTAATCTTCATCCTCAGAATCAACAACCGGAAGCGAAAAAATGAACTCCGTGCCGACTCCCTCAGTAGATATAACGTTGATATGCTCCTTATGAGCTGTAATGATTTCCTTGGTTATTGACAGGCCAAGTCCTGTACCCTTTTTGTCCTTACCACGCGACAAATCCGTCTTATAGAATCTGTCCCAGATAAGCTTTAAGCTGTCCTTCGGAATACCAATTCCGCTGTCCTTAACTGACACGAACACCTTGTTATGCTTAACTGTCGTCTCAAGCTTAATCTTACCATCGTGATGCGAGAACTTAATCGCGTTATCAAGTAGATTATACAATACCTGCTGAATCTTGCCCATATCAGCTTCAACTAATAATTCCTCACCGGTAAGCACCAGCTCAAGCGAAATTCTCTTGGCACGTAGCTGCACCTCTGAAGAGGCCGCCGTATCACGAATAACCCTGTTAATATCGAAGATACTCTTCTCCAGCACCACGCCCCTTACATTAAGATTGTTAAGCGTCAGCAGCGAGTTGGTAAGCTTGGTTAATCGCTCCGTCTCATTAAGCACAATCCCCAGATACTTCTCATGCATCTCCGGTGGAATCGTACCATCAAGCATCGCCTCCAGATAACCCTTAATGGATGTAAGCGGTGAACGGAAGTCATGGGATACATTAGCCACGAATTTCTTCTGATTGTCCTCAGTCTTGGCAATCTCACTCGCCATATACTGAAGAGTACCCGCCAGATATCCAATCTCATCATCCGAATCAACCGTAAGCTCGTAATGCATGTTACCGCTCGCATACTGCTCCGTGGCATCCGTAATCCTTCGAATCGGAATATACACGAACTCCGTGAAGAATATAAGAATTATAAGTGACAGTAAAAATAACAGCACTAAGAGTATGTAGGATATAGTGAGTCTACTCTCCTTATTGGCTATCAGTTCCGTCATGGATGAGTGAATTACTACATATCCTCTTACCCTGTAGTTAGTGGTAATCGGTGCTATAACTGATAAGACCTCTGAATCAAATGTCCCGAAGAAATCACCAGTGGTATAGTATGAACCAGCTGCAATGGTCGGGTCAAAATTCTCAATCACATCCTCTTTTTCCACTGAAAGGGGCTTCCTTGAATCAAGAATCATAAGTCCCGACGGGTTGATAATCCAGATGTTGGCATTAAGATATATGTCCAGCGCATCCAGCTGCTTCTTAACGGTATCAAGGGATGTCGCGTTATTATACAGGTCGGCCGCATAGGTATCGGCAAT
>JAZLFL010000203.1:0-3555 GCA_045615825.1 Lachnospiraceae bacterium | reverse complement strand
ACGAATGATTTGAACATTTGTTACTTCCTATTATTTTTATTTATGAATAGTTGTGTTAGAGCATGTTTACGTGCTTAATTCTCGGGGATTATATAGCCAGCTTCGGTCATGGAGTCTATAAATTCATCGATAGACAAATTGAGATTATCAGCACCTGCCTCGGTGCTTATGGTGCCGTTAGAGACAAGTTCGAAGATTTTGTTTCGGGCGCCATTTTCGTAACTGAAAGTTTGTATTTCAAGCATTCTCTGTTGGTATGTCATGTAGCCATCCCTCCATTTTCTGTCCTGGCTGAGTTCTAAGGTCTTATCTTCGATAGACTTGGTGAAATCATCTTTTGCATCGCCTGTACTTATATATTCTATTACATTTGCAAGCTTTCCGTCTACTCCATCTAAGGAACCATATGGATAAATGACGATGGTAGTGATGTCATCGTTGAGCTTAATAGAAGAGTCTTCTTCACAAGCGCTGGTAAATGTGTATAATGCACGGCCTCTGTCGAAAGGATCTGCATAGCAATAGAAGAAAATAACTATGTTCTTACGAAGTTTGGAATATAGTTCGCCCCTGTTGAGGGTATCGTGGTCCATTTCACTGTGATAGTAGCGGGCTCTTTTACCAATTGAAGGAAGAGAGTAAGTCTGCATCTCTATATCGTAGACATTGCCGTCGATATCCTTAACATAAATATCCAGACGGATACCGTGAGCGTCGATACCACCACGAATCTCTTTCTGGTAGGTCGGCGGAGCAATTTCGGCAATCGTAATTCCAAGAACTCTCTCCAATAGTTCTTTGCACTTATCCTTGTCAGCAAAGACATGACAAAACATGTAGTCGTCGGTGATAGGGATATTCATAATAATGGCATCATTCATAGGCAATTCCTCCTTATGCTTAATAGATTGTTAGTTTCACAATTGGAATAGGTCGTCGACTGACGGTAAAAAGAAATTGTGAAATGATTATTTAGATAGAGCAAGTATATCATGTGGAAATGATGCTTGCAAACTACTGTGTTTTAGAGTTATTTTTTATGGGACAAATATGGTAAATAGAGTGTATATTGATTGACCAAAACGATATAAAAGAATAATATATTAGCTGGGTAAGCGACAGCTAATATATTGCGAAATCCGTATCGAAAATATAACAACTACAGGAGAACTTGAACTTGAATAAAAGACTACTTGGAACAATCCAGATGACTATAACAGCCCTTATATGGGGTACAGCCTTTGTTGCGCAGAGCGTGGGCATGGACCATGTTGGACCATGGACATTTATCTGTACAAGGAATATTATTGGTGCGCTTGTACTGATACCACTTATAATGTTCCTGACTAAGGCCGAAGAAAAGAAGAACCGTGAAGCAGGAATGGAAGATCCGATTCCACTTACATCAATGGCAAGAGCTGATGTTAGAAAGACAACCATAATTGGTGGATTATGCTGCGGTGTATTCTTAGTCAGTGCATCACTTTTTCAGCAGTATGGAATATGTGAGACTTCAGTCGGTAAAGCAGGATTCATTACTGCGCTTTATATTATTATTGTTCCGTTCTTAAGCATATTCTTGAAGAAGAAAATTGGTCTTAATGAGTGGCTGAGTGCGATTATCGCGGTAGCGGGATTCTATATAATGAGCATTCAGGGCAGACCTACAATTAACAGGGGTGATATCTTACTGTTAGTCTGTGCATTTTTATATTCGATGCAGATATTATGTATTGACCACTTTGTGGATCATGTTAATCCTGTTGCAATGAGCTCGGTGCAGTTTGCAGTAAGTGCTGTGGTTGGAGCTGTGGGAATGTTTATATTCGAACATCCTGCGATGGCTGATATAATGGCGGCAGCAGGACCTATTATGTACGCGGGCTTTATGTCCAGTGGTGTAGCATATACACTTCAGATTGTTGGACAGAAGAATCTTGAGCCGACCCTGGCCTCACTCCTTATGTCACTTGAGAGTGTATTCGCGGCACTGGCTGGCTGGGTCATCCTTCATCAGGTTATGTCCGGTAAGGAGATTATCGGTGCATTGCTTGTATTCGCAGGTGTGGTTCTTGCGCAGATACCGGTTAAGAAGAAGGAAGCATAGTTGTAGAATATTTTTATTAGATTATTGGATGTTTAGAGGTGGATATGAATAAGTATGATGATCTTACTGAGGTTACCAAGACTAGTGAGTTAGTGCATGATGGTGACTTTCTGAAGCTATATAAGGACAGAATAATTCTTCCTAACGGTGAGGAATCAGGAAGGGAATATATCAAGCATGTTGGAGCGGTTGCAATGGTGGCGCTTACCGATGATGAGAAGGTTATTATTGAGCGTCAGTACAGATATCCTGTCAGACGAGTGGTAACAGAGATTCCTGCAGGCAAGCTTGATAGCCTTACAGAGGACAGGCTTGAGGCAGCTAAGAGAGAGCTTAGGGAGGAAACAGGTATCACAGCTGATTCATGGGAAGTAATTGGTGATTATGAGCCCGTTATGGCATACTCTGATGAGAGGATCACCATTTATCTCTGCCGTGGCCTTCATAAGGGCGAGCAGGAACTTGATGTGGATGAATTCCTTAACATTGAAGAGGTTCCATTAACAGAGCTAGTGGCTGATGTAATGGCTGGTAAGATAACAGATGGTAAGACCCAGGTGGCATTACTTAAAACTGCAGCTATCCTTAAGAGGTTTTAAACACCATTAGGAAGATATAAGACTACGATTTGCACTGGTCAGGCTTGGATATATTATAAGTAGGCGTATATATGACAAAGGATTTAACCGAGGGACGTCCATTTGGGCTTTTGCTTCGATTCGCCGTACCCCTTGTATTAGGTAATCTGTTTCAACAATTTTATAATCTTGTGGATGCCATGATTGTTGGTAAATATCTTGGTATCAATGAACTTTCTGCAGTTGGTGCCAGTGCATCTGTTAATTTCCTTATATTAGGATTCTGCACGGGTGTATGTGTGGGATTTGCGATTCCTGTTGCCCAGGAATTCGGTGCCAGGAATTATGGCAATATGAGGAAGTATGTTGTGAATGGCTACTATCTGTCAGTATTTGTGGCTCTTGTTATGACGGTCACCACCTGCTTGCTCTGTAACAGTATTCTTAACTGGATGAAGACGCCGTCTCTTATAAGAGCGGATGCTTATACATACCAGTTTATTATCTTTTTGGGCATTCCATTTACCATTTTATATAATGTACTGGCTGCTATTATCAGGGCGCTTGGAGACAGCAAGACACCATTTTACTTCTTGGTGCTTGCTACCATATCCAATGTGTTCTTAGACCTATTCTGCATTATGGTACTTAAGATGGGTGTTGCCGGCGCAGGCGTTGCTACGATTACGTCACAGTGCTTATCTGGTGTTGCCTGCGTTATTTTTATCTGGAAAAAGTGCGAGATACTAAGGACGTCTCCCGATGAGAGGTCGCTTAATCTTAAGCATTGTTTTAGATTGTTGGCAATTGGCATCCCAATGGGTCTCCAGAATTCAATTACAGCAATCGGAAGTATTATGCTTCAGACTG
>JAZLFL010000202.1:0-4508 GCA_045615825.1 Lachnospiraceae bacterium | reverse complement strand
TCACCGTATTCAGTTAACTTAGTCACATTAGTTTTTGCCATTAGTGTATTGTGAACTTACCTTCCAAATATCGCTGTAACCATGTCAGCGCTGTTGAGAATATCAGATATATAGCCGCTGCCTCTAAGTAAAGCGCAAATGGCTCATAGGTCCTGGCTGCAATCTGCTGTGTTACAGTAAAAAGTTCTACAACTGTAATACTTGCTGCAAGCGATGTATCCTTAAGCAGACTTATCAGGTTATTAAATAGGTTAGGAAAGGCAATTGGGAATGCCTGAGGCATAATAATGTGTGTCAGCGTCTGGAAATATGAAAGTCCAAGTGACTTCGCTGCCTCCTCCTGTCCATCCGGCACTGCCATAATACCCGATCTGAATACCTCAGCGTTGTAGGCACCAAGATTAAGTCCGAAGCCGAGTACTGCAGCCGGGAATGCATCAAGGGTAATTCCAATATTAGGAAGACCAAAGAATATGATAAACAGCTGCACAATAAGAGGTGTTCCTCTGAATACCCAGATGTAAAATCTGGCGAACTGTCTGATAACCTTGATATTCGCAATCTGTACAAGTGCAAGGATCAGTCCAATAACAAGACTTAACGCAAAAGAAGCCAGGGTCAAAGGTATGGTAACCTTTAGCCCTGGAACAAGAATCTTAGTAAATGATTGAATTAATATTCCTATAAGTCTTTCGCTCATAATTACCTCGATTAACTTATCTTAGTCTTCCTTAGTAATATCGCTTCCGAAGTACTTCTCTGAAAGCTTGGCAAGAGTTCCGTCTGCACGTAACTCCTCGATTGCCTTATCAACTGCCGCCCTGAAGCTCTCTGTCTCTGCGCCCTTACGAAGTGGAACAGATACAAGACTTGCATCCTCAGTAAGTGCCACTATCTTAATATTGGCATCTGGATGCTCAGCAAGATAATCATAGAATGATACCTCTGCGTTAAGAGTAGCATCTACTCTTCCTGAAGTAATCATATCTATTGTCTCAGAAAGTGTATCTACATTCTGAACTGTAGCACCATAGCTCTCAGCAAGGTCAGCATATGTAGAACCAAGTGAATTACTTGTCTGCTTACCAGCAAGGTCCTCAAATGTATTAATGTCATTATTATCCTTAGAAACAACTAACGCTGTACGAATATAGGCATAAGGAGTAGTGAAATCATACTTCTGAGATCTCTCATCAGTTACCTCTACACCATTGATAATTGCATCATATCTGCCATTATCAAGTCCTGCAAAAAGACCATCCCATTCGCCTTCCACAAATTCAGCACTAACGCCAAGCTTATCTGCAATAGCCTTACCAACTTCTGTGTCGAAACCAACAAGTTCTCCACTCTCATCGTGGTAAGTCCATGGAGCCCACTGTCCCTCCATTGCAAATACAATCTTACCCTTACTCTGGATCTGTGCAAGAAGATCATCATTAGATGAACCTTTATCACCACAGCCAGTAAGGATAACTGAGTTCGCAAGTGCGAACGCAAGCAAGATACCAATCATTTTCTTCATCATGTTCGTATTCTCCTTTCGTATAAAAAATGATTAATTAGTTCTTAAGCCACAAAGCTACCGTAAGGTTACCATTATCTGCCGCAGCAGTAATCATAAGTGGCTTATTATATATGTTAATGAACTTAAGGTCTAAGGTGTTACCAGAAATCGTAGCATCCATACCCTCTGGCAGATAAGTTACTGGCAAAGAATGAGGATGACGCTCGGTAGCAGGAAGACCTACAGTCAACATACATGCATATAAAGTTGAAGATACCTGACAAATTCCGCCTCCAATACCTACACTATGCTGTTTATTAACGAATACTGGGGCTTCAACATATCCATTCTGCGGTGTTCTAGGCAGAATCTGTGCTGAATATGAGAATCCCTTTCCTGGCTGCACAACCGCTCCATTAATTCGTGCAGCAGCAAGATTAACATTTATGGCTCTGGGAATATTAGCATTATACTTAGTTGTATAGAAACCCAGTCTGGTATAGCCCGTAGTATCAGCAGCTGCAACATATGTCAGCTTAGGTACCTCTGGCGTTACTGCAGTAGGAACAACAGCACCTGGCTTGGCATTACGCCCTTCCTTCTTACCATACATTGCATAGTGCCTACAGTACTCAACCATATTATTACCATATGCGGCATTAAGATCCGCATATCTATTCTTATAAGCAGTTGCATTAAATGAAGCACTGGCACTCCTGCCTTCCTTAATGCCGTACTGAATATAATGTAATAAAAGTCCATTTGGAGTATTGCCAAATTCAACTACTACATCAGGATTATTCTTAGCATAATATTTGGCATCAAATACACTTGAATACGCAGTCATATCATCCATCTCGGCCGCGCTAATCTTTATCCCAGGTAAAATTACCAATAAAGCAAATAGAAAAATCCCTGTCAAATATACCTTTAATAAATTCAAAAATGTCCTGGTCATGTATACCTCTGTTCACCCCAAGTGCTCATCTATATATCTTAATTATTTAAGAGCTTCCAACATCTTAATTGCACGCGCGTTTTCCTTAATATCATGCACTCTTACAAATAATGCATTCTTCTGCGCTCCTAGCACAGAAGTTACAATAGTACCCTCAACCCTTTCGTTTGCAGGAAGATCAAGTGTAAGGCCAATTACAGACTTACGGCTTGTGCCAAGCAATACCGGATAGCCAAGGTCATCCAGCACTTCCATATGCTTAATAATCTCAAGATTCTGCTCATAGTTCTTGGCAAAGCCCACACCAGGATCAATCATTATCTTATCCTTATTAATACCTGCCTTAAGCGCAATATCAATGCTCTCCTTAAGGTCATCGTGGACATTTATCAGATAATTAGTGTAATTAGTATTGTCCCTGTTATGCATCAGGCAGCAGGCAACTCCTGCATCTGCTATCACCTTAGCCATATTCGGGTCGTACTTAAGTCCCCAAATATCATTAATAAGATGGACTCCGGCTTCTATACCCGCCCTTGCAACAGCGCTTTTATAAGTATCAAGAGATATAGGAACGTCGAATCTCTTCTTAACTGCTTCAATTACAGGTACAACACGGGATATTTCTTCTTTTTCAGATATCTGTATATAGCCCGGTCTGGTTGACTCGCCGCCGATATCAAGAAGGTCCATTCCTTCTGATAACATAGTCTCAACTCTTTTCAATGTATCATCAAGAGTCTTATAGGAACCACCATCAGAAAATGAGTCCGGTGTTACATTAAGGATTCCACAAATATATGTATGACCATATTCAAAATTCTTGTTACCGATTATCATTTTTATCCTTAAATATAAATATCAAAGCCAATTTAATGTAGTTCAACTAATTTAATATATCACACTTAATAATCTTATTAAACAAAAAGGCTAGAAGATATTATCCTCTAGCCCTAACGTTACATATTAAATTACTTGTTATTAATGTAGTTAACAAGTCCTTCTGAATCAATAATCTTCTGCATAAATGCCGGGAATGGCTGACCCTTGAATGTTGTTCCCTTGGTAATGTTAGTAATAATACCACTATCGAAATCAACGCTTACTTCATCACCATCTTCAATACCAGCAACAGCTTCTGGACATTCAACGATTGGAAGTCCGATATTGATCGAATTACGGTAGAAAATTCTGGCAAAAGTCTCTGCGATTACGCAGCTGATTCCGCAAGCCTTAATAGCGATTGGAGCATGCTCTCTTGACGAACCACAACCGAAGTTCTTCTGAGCTACCATGATGTCACCCTTCTTCATTCTGTTTAAGAAGTTAGCATCAAGATCTTCCATACAATGTGTAGCAAGCTCTGCCGGATCAGAACTGTTAAGATATCTTGCTGGAATAATTACGTCTGTATCTACATTGTCACCATACTTGATGACTGTACCCTTAGCTTCTTTCATTATATGTTACCTCCCTATACTTCATCAGGTGTTGCAATTCTACCCATGATTGCACTAGCTGCGGCTACTGCCGGGCTTGCAAGATAAATCTCTGATGTGATGTGTCCCATACGACCGATAAAGTTACGGTTAGTTGTTGACACACATCTCTCATTCTCTGCAAGAACTCCCATGTATCCACCAAGACATGGACCACATGTAGGTGTACTTACTACTCCACCTGCTTCAATGAATGTACGAAGAAGGCCTTCCTCCATCGCCTGGAGATAAATCTTCTGTGTACCAGGAATAACAATAAGTCTGATGCCATCAGCTACCTTCTTGCCCTCTAAGAGCTTCGCTGCAATTCTAAGGTCATCCATACGTCCGTTAGTACATGAACCAATAACAACCTGATCGATTGCAACATTATCTGTAACTGCTTCATCAATTGTCTTAGTATTCTCTGGAAGATGTGGGTAAGCTACTGTTGGCTTAAGTGTACTTAAGTCAATCTCAATTATCTCATCATACTCAGCATCCGCATCTGCCTCATATACTACAGGCTTTCTGTCGCTGTGCTCTGCTATATACTCAAGGCAAA
>JAZLFL010000201.1:0-7209 GCA_045615825.1 Lachnospiraceae bacterium | reverse complement strand
TGCAACAATTCACACAATTATCATACTTTTATAACATAAAAAACCGGCCCATCGCTGGACCGGTCTGATTAACCATATCTTATAAGCTTGCTGTTACGAAAATATCGTAGATTGCCTTAATGGCAGCCTCGAAGTCAGCATTAGATACACCAATGATGATATTAAGCTCTGAAGAACCCTGATCAATCATCTTAACATTGATGTTGGCATGTGCAAGTGAAGCGAAGATTCTTCCAGCTGTACCACGAGTAGACTTCATACCACGTCCAACTACAGCGATAAGAGCAAGATCTGCCTCAATCTCAATACTGTCTGGATGAGCAAGTCTGTGAATACCTGATACAACCTGCTGCTCCTTATCCATGAACTCGTCCTGATGAACGAATACTGTCATTGTATCGATTCCTGAAGGCATATGCTCAATAGAGATTCCATTGTCTTCAAATACTGTAAGAACCTTACGACAGAATCCAATCTCGCTGTTCATCTTGGCCTTATCTATACCTACTGAACAGAAGCCCTTCTTACCAGCCACACCAGTAATAATGTACTTAGGCTTCTGGCATGTGCTCTCAACAATCCATGTTCCAGCATCTTCTGGAGCATTAGTATTCTTGATATTAATCGGAATACCCTCACGTCTAACAGGGAAGATAGCGTCCTCATGAAGAACTGAAGCTCCCATGTATGATAACTCTCTAAGTTCTCTGTATGTGATAGTCTCAATTGGTACTGGATTGTCGATAATTCTTGGATCTGTTACTAAGAATCCAGATACATCAGTCCAGTTCTCATATAAATCAACCTTACCAGCTCTTGCAACAATCGAACCTGTAATGTCGGAACCACCTCTGGAGAATGTCTTAACCTTTCCATCAGGTGTGCTTCCATAGAAGCCTGGTACAACAGCTGTATCCACCTTGGATAATCTGATAGTAAGAACATCATTAGTCTTCTCTGAATCGAAATTGCCTTCCTCATCGAAGAAGATTACCTCAGCTGCATCGATGAATGTAAAACCAAGGTATACTGACATAATCTTACCATTAAGGAACTCACCTCTGCTGGCTGCATAATCACTGCCAGCTTTAGCCTTGAACTGCTCCTCAATAACCTTGAACTCATCTTCAAGGGACATATCAAGCTTAAGCCCCTTAATAATCTCATCGTATCTTGCCTTAATTGCAGCAAGCTCCTTAGAGAAATCCTTATCTTCAGCTGCTAATGCATAACAGCCATATAACATATCTGTAACCTTAGTATCTGCTGAGAATCTCTTACCAGGCGCACTAGGAATTACATACTTTCTTGAAGAATCACTTCTTACAATGTTACCAACTTTCATGAACTGCTCAGCACTAGCAAGTGAGCTACCACCGAACTTTACAACCTTTTTCATCATTTCCTCCACATATATTACTTTTCAAAAAGGTGGTCAATTAACTCATGACCTGGATTAACAAGTATGCCACTTGCTATTCCATCCTTTTCATTATAATCAAATTTATTATTTTTGATATCTGTAGAATCATACAACATATAAGGAACATTGTCACTAGTATGTGTACGAACAGCTACTGGAGTTGGATGATCAGGAAGTACTAACATTCTGTAATCAACTCCTCTGTCGCTAAACGCATCAACAAGTCTCTTAATAACTCGCTCATCGATGAACTCAATCGCCTGCACTTTTCTCTCATATGAACCCTGGTGGCCCATCTCATCCGGTGCCTCTATATGGATGTACGCGAAATCATATCCATCATCACATAATGCCTTAATAGCTGCATCAGCCTTGCCCTCATAATTAGTATGAAGACCACCATTAGCACCTTCTACCTCTGCATTATCCATTGATGCGCCAACAGCAATACCCTTAAGAAGATCTACGGCAGAGATCATAATTCCCTTCTTGCCTGTCTTCTCCTCAAACGGACTAAGAAGCGGCTTGGTACCAGCTCCCCAGAACCAGCAGCAGTTGGCAGGATTAAGTCCCTCTTCCTTACGCTTCACATTAATTGGATGATCCTTAAGGATCCCATAGCTTATCTCCATCATCTCACGAAGCTTGTCCTCGCCAGGAAGATACTGACCAATCTTCTGTGTAAGAACATCATGAGGTGGTGTAAGATCCGTTACCTTACCATTTTTCCAGATTAAGCAGTGACGATAGCTTGTACCAACATAGAACTGGAATATCTCATCCTGAAGCTTCTCCTTAACAGCATCCAAAAGCACCGCTGCATCCTCAGTACTGATCTCGCTTGCGCTGTGATCAATAATGGTCTTGTCCTCAAATGCAACATCGTCATCGGAAATAGTAACAATATTACATCTTATCGCAACATCTGTATCCTCCATTGAAACGCCAATATTAAGGGCCTCAAGTGGAGAACGGCCAGAATAGTACTTCTTAGGGTCATATCCAATAACCGAAAGATTAGCTGTGTCAGAACCTGGCTTCATTCCATCTGGAATAGTATGTACCATACCAATCTCAGACATTTTACTCAGCTTATCAAGATTAGGAGTATTGGCATACTCAAGTGGGGTTCTGTTGCCAAGAGCCTCAATCTTCTCATCTGCCATTCCATCTCCAAGAACAATTACATATTTCATAATATCTCCCCTTCGTATAACCATTAGTCAGCTACACGAATTGCCTTAATTACATTCTTAATCTGCTTACACTTTTTCTCGAAGTCTTCCTCCGTCATCGCAGATGTAATGAATGCGAACTCCTCATCGAAGAGATTAACCTCCTCAATTGGACCAAATGTATTAAGAACTTCGCCACGTGATGTTGACTCTACTCTTAACACGAACTTTCTTACAGCCTTCTTATAGTCCTTAACCTCACACTTCTCATCATCCCATACACATGGAATATCTCTTCCTGCATTCCTTGCAAGGTCAATAACATCTCCCACAACAGCACTTGCTGTGGCAAGCTTACCAGCGCCCTGTCCATAGAACATCGCATCACCTAACATGTTACCTGTTACGTGTACCGCATTGAATACTCCATTAACGCCATTAAGTGGATGATCCTCACCAATCATGAATGGAGCAACAATAGCTGTTACACCATCATCTTCATTCTTAGCCTCTGCGATAAGCTTGATTGACTTATTAAGCTTCTTGGCATAAGCGAAATCTCTCGAATCTATCTGTGTAATACCCTCTGTATGGATATCTGCGAACTTAACTGTCTTACCAGTAATGAGTGACGAAAGAATAGCAATCTTACGACCTGCATCATGCCCCTCTACGTCAGCCTCTGGATTACGCTCAGCATAGCCCATCTCCTGAGCAAGCTTAAGAACATCTGCGTAGTTAGCGCCTTCCTTAGCCATCTTGGTTAAGATGAAATTAGTAGTACCATTTAAGATACCCATAATTCTCTCAATTTTCTCCTGAGCAAGCGCTGTGTTAATTGCTCTAAGAATCGGAATACCACCGCCAACACTTGCCTCAAAGAGATAATTAACATTATTCTCTCTTGCAGTCTTAATAAGCTCTGGTCCATGATTCTCAACCAGTTCCTTATTAGATGTACATACGCTCTTGCCAGCCTTCAATGCGTCCATTGAGAACTGGAACGCAGGACGAACACCGCCCATTGTCTCACATACGATAGATACCTCAGGATCTTCAAGGATTATCTTGATGTCATGAACTACCTTATCCTCGTTCTTATCACCAGGAAAATCGCGTAAGTCTAAGATATACTTAACCTCGATGTCTTCTCCAACTCTCGCACTGATAATCTCACTGTTATCCTGGAGTACCTGCACTACTCCGCTTCCAACAGTTCCGTATCCCAATACTGCAACTTTAATCATAATTAATTACCTATTCCTTCGCTCTTATTCTTACATGGTGAACGCCCTTTTGCCTCTCCATGCTCTCAATCATTAATGAAACATCTCTTGTACTCTCAAGAATCTGAATACTAAGTGTCAGACTGGCTACTCCGTTAATCGGAATACTCTGATGGATTGTAAGGATATTACCACCAAAGTCAGCTATCAGCTTAAGTACATCTGATAATAGTCCAGGCTCATCATCCATATTGAATGTTACTGTAATCGTTGTACCCTGTGAATTCTCATGGAACCTGAAAATGTCATCCTTATACTTGTAATATGAACTTCTGCTTATGCCTACCTGCTCTGTTGCCTCAGCTACACTTAATGCTTTCTCAGATTCAACAAGGCGTTTTGCCTCTACTACCTTAAGAAGTACTTCAGGCAGTGCTCTCTGTTTAACAATAAAGTAGCTGGATGATTCTTTTTCCATTTACTAGATGTCCCTCTTGGACGAACACTTGTCTTTTGTTGTCCGTATATGGCGCACAACTGTCTGTCACCAAGGGATAGTTTAGCACATTCTTATAGTTTCATCAACCCTAATTTGTGTATTTGTCACAAGAAAAGTGGCCTTTTCATCATGCAAAAAACCTTCGGACTACATCCGAAGGTTTAATTGCGATTATCATAATATCATATTAATAAACAAATGTTAATGCCTGTTTATCAACTGTAACTTCAATATGGTCAGCCTTAGCTATTACCTCGCCATCTGTGTGAACCCACAGTGGTGCTGATGCATCGATAACATAGTGGCCCGTTCTGTAATGATCCACTCCATCATACTTAAACTGCTTACCCTCAAAGGCTGTTGGAATAATCTTAAGTACCATCGGCTTCTTCACGCCTGATACTGCACATATCTCTAATAGTCCGTCATCATTCTTAGCCTCTGGGCCAAACATGAATCCACCACCCTCATATCGATGATTCATACCTGCTACAAAGTATAATTTATCAAGGTCAATGGTCTTATCAAGGTCAACCATCTGCATCTTACCTGATACTGACTTAAGGCCGATCAGCTGCTTAAGTGCTACAGATACATATACGAGCTTGCCAAGTCCTAACTTATTAAGAACGTTCTTGGCACTTGAGCGCATTATCTCTTCACATACTGCCGCATCAAATCCAATTCCTGTGCTGACCATGAATCTCCTGTCTACGGCTTTACTGCCTTCAGCACTGCTTTCACAGTGAATATTACCAACATCCACCTGCTTAACTCTTGGATTAGTCAATATGCGTTCTACAGCCTCCGATGCCTTGCTGCCCTCACCTATGTCCCTGTTAAGGTCATTACCAGATCCGATAGGAACAACTGACATCCTAAGATTATCATAGCCTGGCAACTTCTGGAGTGTACCATTAGTAGTGCCGTCTCCGCCCATTACTATAAGATTAAGCACTTCTCCCTTAGCCTTATATTCCTCATAAAGGGAAGCGATAATATTGTCATCTTCATCAAAGTAATGTGTGAAGCTAACATTGTACTTGGCATTATGCTTGATAAATATCTGCTCAAGTCCTTTCCAAAGCTCCACACCCTTTCCAGAGTGGGCACCCGGATTAACTAATATCTCGTACATCTATATCCCCTGCAACATTCCTTAATTAGATTAATGGATACTTGTCTGTAAGAGACTTAACAATAGCCTTAGCCTCTTCAACACCATCAGCACCCTTCTTAACTACAAGTGAGATAGCCTCAGCAATCTTATCCATATCCTCTGTATTCATGCCTCTGCTTGTAACAGCGGCTGTACCAAGACGTACACCAGATGTAACAAAGGCTGACTTAGGATCATTAGGTACTGTATTCTTATTAGCTGTGATATGAGCCTCATCTAAGAGCTTCTCGATCTCCTTACCTGTAAGTCCCTGTGGACGAAGGTCTAAGAGCATAAGGTGATTGTCAGTACCACCAGATACGATGCTAAGTCCTCTGCTTAAAAGACCGTTAGCAAGTGCCTGTGCATTATCAATGATGCCCTTACCATATGCCTTGAACTCTGGAGAAAGCGCTTCCTTGAAGCATACTGCCTTAGCTGCAATTACATGCATTAAAGGACCACCCTGGATACCAGGGAAGATAGCCTTATTGAAGTTATACTTATCAGCAGCTTCCTGATTGCACATAATCATACCACCACGTGGTCCACGAAGTGTCTTATGTGTTGTTGTTGTAACAACATCTGCGTATGGGAATGGGCTCTCATGATATCCGCTTGCAACAAGACCAGCGATATGAGCGATATCTACCATTAATACTGCTCCTACCTTATCACAGATCTCTCTGAATCTCTTGAAATCAATCTTACGAGCATATGCAGAAGCACCAGCCACAATCATCTTAGGCTTGCACTCTAATGCAATCTTCTCTACTTCATCATAATCTATAAATCCGTCATCATTAACTCCGTAATGAACACAGTTGAAGTACTTACCTGACATATTAACCGGTGAACCATGTGAGAGGTGTCCGCCGTGGTCAAGATTCATTCCCATGAATGTATCACCTGGCTCAAGAACTGCGAAGAATACTGCCATATTAGCCTGTGCGCCTGAGTGAGGCTGTACGTTAACATAGTCGCAGCCAAATAATTCCTTAGCTCTCTCTCTTGCAAGCTCCTCAACTACGTCTACGCAGTCACATCCACCATAATATCTCTTTCCTGGATAACCCTCTGCATACTTATTAGTAAGTGGGCTTCCCATTGCTGCCATAACTGCCTTGCTTACCCAGTTCTCAGAAGCAATAAGCTCGATATGACTATTCTGTCTCTCCTGCTCAGCAACAATCGCTTCTGCGATTTCAGGATCTACTGTTCTTACATCGTCTAATGAATACATGATAATTCTTCCTTTCAATGATTTAATACGTTACCGTATAACCGTAATCAGCATAGATTATATCATAGATAAATACTGTTTACGATATTTTCTTAATATTATCTCAGCCTTAGCGTCTCGAATCTGCTCTTGGTATCAAGACATAAATGAAGCTGTCTGTATCTCTCGTTAATATCTAACTTCTCATCTATCTCAATATCCATAATCGTAGCCATTATTGTAATCTCGTCCTGAGTTACTGTTGGTCTTAACGCTTCAAGGATACCAATTCTCTCATTAATAGTATCTGCATCAATGAACTGCTCCACTAACTCTCTTAATGGAACCATCTCTTCCTTCTCTGTACTGACTACAGTCTCGACTACCTCTGGAGAACCTGCAATCGCCTCTACTACAGATGCTTCTGGCACCATACTATTCTGCGATGGTACTGCGGCACTGATAAGCTCAAATCGCATCTCCTGAGTTACATCAGGATATTTCA
>JAZLFL010000200.1:0-2677 GCA_045615825.1 Lachnospiraceae bacterium | reverse complement strand
TAGATGGAATATTAAGGCTGGCAGCAAGGCGGGGCTGTTCTTAACGATTACATGCGTACTCTCGGGCGTGGCAGGCTATCTTGCCTGGCTGATTGTAAGCAGATATGCACTTAACAGTCTTGACTGGGCAATATGCTTCGTTGGATATCCGGGATTTTTTGCAGGATACATTGGCGGAGTTATCTATCTGAATGGTTGCGTAGGAGAGGAAGAGTAAATGAATGATACTGTAAAGATACTATTTGGTTTGTTTGGAGGACTTGCCATATTCATATTTGGCATGAATATGATGAGTGAATGTCTCCAGAAAGCAGCAGGAGAGAAGATGAGGAATATTCTTTCGCTGCTTACTAAGAATCCACTGCTTGGAGTAATAGCCGGCGCAATCACAACTGCTGTATTACAGAGCAGTTCAGCAACAACAGTAATGGCGATAGGATTCGTCAGTGCAGGTCTTATGAGTCTGCCTCAGGCGATTTCGATAATTCTTGGAGCTAATATTGGTACTACCATGACAGCTCAGATAATAGCCTTTAAGATTACGGATTACATATACCTGTTTATAGCTGCAGGTTTTCTTATTTCATTTGTGGCCAAGAATGTTAAGGTGAAAAACATCGGTCAGACAATCTTTGCATTTGGTCTTCTGTTCGAAGGTATTGAGACCATGGGCGGTGTTATGAAGCCACTTGCTTCAAGTCCGATATTCACAGAGTTAATCAGTAAGGTTGCAGATATTCCAGTACTTGGAGTATTGCTTGGAACTGTTATGACACTTATAGTACAGAGTTCAAGTGCGACAATTGCTGTATTACAGAACTTTGCTTCCCAGGCAGCATCAGATGGAACAACCAGTATTATAGGGCTTGCAGGAGCAATTCCGATTCTTCTTGGAGACAATATTGGTACAACAATTACTGCGCTCCTTGCCTCCGTTGGTCAGAATAAGGATGCCAAGAGAACGGCAGTAGCTCATAGCGTGTTCAATATATCAGGAGCGCTGCTCTTCATATGGTTTGTTAAGCCATATGCTTCAATAATCAGGTTCATCTCACCTAAGGGAAATGAAGTAGAGGTTATATCAAGACAGATTGCCAATGCTCATACTGGATTCAATTTGACCATGACGCTTATATGGCTTCCGCTTATAGCAATTCTTGTTAAAATTGTAATGATTATTATTCCAGATAAGAAGGAGGAGCATGTATTGCTTCCATCAGCAACAAGATATCTTGATGATAAGCTTATCAGTCAGCCAACAGCCGCACTCCAGCTTGTCACTCAGGAAGTAATGAGATGTGGATATATGGTTGAGAACATGCTTGCTAACACATACGAATTATCTGAGAAGAATGAACTGTTACTGCTTAATGAAATTGGCAGGGACAGTTCGGCACTTAAGGAACTGTTCGGAAGCATTAATGATTATTGTAATGCCATGTTTGCAGAGGGTGTTATGACTGAGAAGCAGGCAGGAGAATCGACAAGGCTCATGTACATCCTAAGCGATGTAGAGAGAATCGGTGCTCTCTGCAATGATATAACACAGGCAGTAATCGAACCGGGTGGAGATGGCATAAGGTTATCCAAGGAAGCTACCAAGGATCTTAAGAAGGCAATTAAGCTTATCCATGATATGTATATTTATGCTCTCCGGACTCTTGTATCAGGTAATCCGGAGAATATCAAGAATATACAGAAGAAGAATGACGAGCTACTTATGCTTGATGATAGGATGCGTCAGGCTCATATAGACAGAGTTGGTAAGAAGAAGTGCAGCGCGAAGCTAACAGCACTCTATAATACTATTCTTCATGACATTGACAGAATGGGTAACTGTTGCGTGAATCTGGTTGATATGTCTACTTCAGGTGAGGGGCTGGGCCTTTTATTTGATAGTGTTGAGACGATTATTTAGGGAAGAATATAAGACACACAATCTTTACACAAACAATACATTTGAATGATAGTAGATTTTACATAGCAGCTTTAAAGTGCCTCTTGTGATTAAAAACCAAGAGACATTTTTTAGTGTCAGAAAGTGAGGAAATTATGAAAAAGAAAATCACAAAAATTATCGCTATGACAGCTGCTGTAAGCACATTAATGTTAATGGGTTGTGGCAGCCAGGCAGAGAGGGTAGAGGCAACTGCAGGTACACAGGCTGCTTCTGAGGTGGCAGAAGTAAAAGAGGAGACTCCAGTGGAGACTGCAGGCGAAAGTACAGAAGCCAAGAATCTGTCAGGAACAGTTACACTTGCAGGCTCAACATCCATGGAGAAGGTATGTGAAGCTCTTATGGAAGGCTTTATGGAAAAATATCCTGAGATTACAGTTACAACAGAATATACAGGTTCGGGAGCGGGCATTGAGTCTCTGAACGCAGGAAGTGTTGATATTGGAAATGCATCACGCCACATCAAGGATGAGGAAGCTTCTAATGGCGCAACTGAGAATGTTGTAGCACTTGATGGAATTGCAGTTATTACTGATAAGGATAATTCGGTTAAGGACATAAGCTCAGAGGAGCTTGCTGCAATCTATAAGGGTGAAATTACTAACTGGTCAGAACTTTCTGGAGATGACGCTGCAATCGTTGTAATAGGACGTGAGAGTGGATCAGGAACAAGAGATGCTTTTGAAGAACTTAATGGAATTAAGGATGAATGTATATATG
>JAZLFL010000199.1:0-5774 GCA_045615825.1 Lachnospiraceae bacterium | reverse complement strand
TGTTGGTGTTGGATCTGACGAACTACTATCTGATGAACTACTTGATGAACCACTATCTGATGATGAACCCGAACCCTCATCACTTGAAGCTGCTGTAGCTGCGCCATAGTTACAGTTCTTACATACTCCGTTTACGAAGCTGTGGCCTGTTGGTGGGACAATACGCTCGTCCATTATGCTGTTACATACAGCACACAGAAGTGCTTCATGACCCTGGGTAGTACAACGAGCAGCTGTTACAGTTGCCCAGATACCTGGTATATGCACATGTCTAGGAGCTGCTGCAAGGCCTGGAGTATCAGCTCCATCACCTGCCTCACCTGTGCCGTCGCCATCGCCATCGCCACCGTTACCGTCTGGGCCGTCGCCGTCTGGGTCTGGTATAAGCTCTACCTCAGGTGTTGGTGTTGGAGTAGGAGTTGGCTCAGCAATCTCTTCCTCGTCATCTGACTCACCCTGAAGCTCAAGGTCGCCCTTGATCACATTACCTTCTACTACCTCAAGAAGCTTAACAAGTCTAGGTACTGCCTCCTCAGGAAGCTTAGCATAGTTAAGCTTAAGTACTACTTCATTCTCATCACCAACAAGGAATTCTGAGATACTTCCATCAGCTCTGACAAGAGCACTTTCACCGGCCTTGAATGTCTGCTTAACACCTGTATATACGCCATCAGTTGTCTTAAGCTCTACTTCAACGAAGCCCTCAAGAACCTCAAGAAGTGTATACATCTTACCATCGGTACCCTCATATACTGTTACTCTGAACTTCGTTCCTCGAACGGCCATAGTGGAGGTTGGTGTATCAACCTTATATTCATCATTAGGTCCAAGCTTCACCTGAATATCATTAAGCTCAGATCCCTTATCAAGATATATCTTAATTAAGCTGTCTTCATCCGCATCAGATGCTTCCAACGAGAAATGTGTATTCTCATCAGCATATACATACTTGTCATTGTCCATGCACATTACAAGCTCGGATGCCTCACCTACTGTGACATCATCGCCGCTATAAAGATTCTCACCCACATATGCCTGACCACTGTTCTTCTCGCCTACGATATCAACAGTTCCAGCTACATTCTGTACAATAATGCTTCTGAAGCCGCCGCCCTGGAGTAATACTGCTGCCGCAATACCTATCGCTGCGACCGTCGCACCACTTCCAATTGTTATCGCTTTACCTTTACCTGTTGCTATAAATTCCTTGAATCCCATATACTACCTCATTCCCGAATTCAACCTACACAAAGCATATATCTACAATCTGCCATTTGTTTCCGTCATGACAACGCCTACCAGCCATCAACATACTGATACCACGTCAATCATCACGCGACATATATACCTCTATCACTTATCAATGCACTGATACAGATATTCTACAATCTTACCATCGATATTGCCGAATTTGGCCATATCCCTTAATATATCGAATGCCTTCTCCTTTGGAATCGGCTTCTTATATGGTCTGTCCGTCGCAAGGAGCGCATCGCAGATATCCGCAACCGCAATAATCCTTGACTCAAGCTCCAGCTCATCCTCATTAAGCTTATTAGGATAACCCTTACCATTTAAGCACTCATGATGCTGCGCCGCCCATTTAGGCGCATTGGCGAAGTACTTAATGAAGTGAACCTTACTAAGAATTCTTGAAGTGACCACAACGTGATTCTCCATAATATGACGCTCTTCTTCTGTCAGCGTACCCTTCACAATTCTTAAGCAGTTCTTCTCTTCTTCTGTGAAAAATGGAAGCGACTCACCATTATCATCATAGCTTAAGTCTATGACTTTATTAAGACGCTCTCTAAGCTCATCGCCAGCGAATCCTACTCCGTCTATTTCATTCATTACATTAACTGCTTCTGTTAAGTTGGCCTGAATCTTAGCACACTCTTCATCAGTGAGCCTGCCTTCAAGATTAGCAATACGAGCCTTCAGGCCGTAGATACTTAATCTATCCTCAATCGCCTTCTCTTTTCCCTCAAGGCGTGTAGACTTATTCATGACTTCAAGAGGTGTTACGAGCTTACCAATATCGTGAAGATATGCGCCCATTACCAGCTGCTCCTTACGGTTAATGGAGAAGAATTCCTCCTCCTCACCCTTCTCGTGGAGTTCGTTGATGTAATCCACAATCTTACCGCAGTACTCCGCAACTTTACGTGTGTGGCTGGCATTGTATGGGGTTCTCTCATCGATCGCGGCCGCCATAGCCTCTGTGAAGGACCACATCTGCTCTCTAAGCTCTTCCTGATAGCGCATGTTGGAAACGGCAATAGCTGTCTGAGATGCAAGTGCGAGTACAATCATCTGAAGCGATATATCAAATGGGATGATTGTGCCTTCTTCATCCTTAGCATTCATGAGCTGAAGAACACCGACTGTCTCATCGTCACCATTAACAAGAGGTATCGCCATCATGGACTGGGTTCTGTAACCAGTCATGCTGTCATATCGCTTAGGACCCGAGAAGTCGAATCGGTCACTTGTGTATACATCCTCGATATTCAGAGAAGTCTTGTGGAGCGCTGAATATGCGCAGATATTCTCCTCACGCATTGGTACTGGTGGAATATCTATCTCTGCACCGTCATGTCCCTTATCAATTCCCTGGGATATCGTCTTCATGATCTTGAACCTAAGAGTGTCGCCCTCGACCAGATAGAGCGTACCGGCATCACACCTTGTGATCTCCATACCCTTGTCAATAATCATCGCGAAAAGTTTATTCTTGTCTTTTTCAGTGGATAGCGCAATACCTGTATCCAGGACCGCATCCAACACTATATTATTATCCATCTGTCTATCCTTTAATCTGGTTATTTATAAAGCCTGCATGAACTTAAGAGCATCTTCCTGTTCCCTGATACCATCAAGCTCAAGTAATACGGAAGTATGCACATCGTACTTATCAAGCAGCTGCCTGAACTCATTATAATCAATGCTGCCCTTGCCTGGCGCCTGATGAAGGTCCGCAATAAGGTCATTGTCATTAGTGTGCATATGGCCTAAGTATGGTGCCATCTGCTTAACCCATTCCTCTGTAGAAGTAACTGTTAACGCAGCATGTCCATAGTCAAGACACAGCTTAATATTAGGACAGTCTGTAAGTCGCTCCATGAATTCGATTAACGGGCCAGGATCTCTCTCGAAGGTATTCTCGATGTAGATCTCCAACTCCGGATACTGTCTTGCCAGAACTGGCAGGCACTCTGCAGCTGCCGTAACCCATCCTGACAGATATGGCTTAGTCCATAGTCCTGCGATAATGCCTGTATGGAATACCACGCCCTTGCAGCCAAGCTCTCTTGCAATATCCATGGACTGCTTCATAAGCGCACGGCTTCTGTCCCTGATTACATCATCAGTACTGATCATCGCAATATCGAAGAATACGCCATGAAGTGTATCCCTGCTTCTATCCCTGTCTAATGACTTATATATATCAATTCTCCTACGTACTTCCTCTTCATCCTGATATACTGCAGGCTTAAAGAAGTCGTTGTATTCGAATGATGCCCCATATTCCTTAGATAATCTTACTGATTCCTCAAGTCTGATGAACTGAGGGATTATCTCCCACTGTCTAATCATGCTTTACCCCTTCACTTATATCCCCAGAACACGATATACCATAAGCTTATTGCTCTTACCCTTAAGTGGTATCTCGCCGACCTGTTCTGCTTCAATTCTATCCTTGATACGCTCGTATACGTATTCACTGATAAGAATCTCTTCTGCCTTGGCATTAGCCTCAAGTCTTGCTGCCGTATTAACAGTATCACCAATAGCTGTGTAATCCATTCTGAAGTCACAGCCTATGTTACCAACGACTGCGTCACCACAGTTGACTCCGACACCGAAGCCTACTGTCTTGCCGAACTCATTCTCAAGTCTGATTCTGAGTTCCTGTGAGCCCTGCTTAATATCCCATGCTGCTGCCACAGCTTCATATACATAATCATCCTGGTCAAATGGCGCATTGAATACCGCCATCGTCGCATCGCCAATGAACTTATCAAGTGTTCCGTTATGACCAAGAACACACTTGGTTGTAAGTGCCAGGTATTCATTAAGAATTGCCACAACCTGTTCAGGATTGAGACTCTCTGACAGTGGTGTGAATCCTCTGATATCGACAAACAGTACAGCAACATCTCTCTTCTCACCGCCGAGATGAAGCTCAAAGTCACCAGTTTTACTAATATCATCTACTACCTGAGGAGCCACGTACTTCTTGAATACCTCGAGGGTCTTCTTACGTCTGATCTTCTCAAGTACATACTTCTCGATTAAGTAATATGCAACCGCAATGGTCAGCGCCAGAATCACATACAGCTGTGGAATCACGATCCCCTTACCTGCAAGAATCCTGCCGGCAAGAAGGTGAAGACCAATGAGCGCCACCGCCTCAACAATAACCACCGCAAGCTTCTGCCTGTTGGCAAGAATCAGATACAGCGCAACAATTATGGCTGTGATAAGTCCGACTGCAAGCCTGCTGGCATCCTGCGCTGTCTTACCCTGCATAAGCGCCTGAATGATATTGGCGTGAATCTCGACTCCATACATGTTGGTGCCACGGTCAATTGCTGACTGATATGCATCCTGGAAGCCAGGTGCGTAAGCGCCAAAGAGTACAATCTTATCCCTGAATGCTGACGCCGGGATATTACCGTTTAACACCTCTAAGAGTGATACATGGGAAAATTCCCTCGACTCACCTGAATAGAAGAACTGGAACTGTCCGGCAACGTTAACTGGTGGAGTATAGATACTCTCACCCTTAGCTTCCTGATAGTTCTTATATATAGCTCTTGCTAACGAATCCTGTGTGATAACCTCTCCCGTCTCAGAATCCGTGTACTGGATATCATTCATCGCGTAACGAACACTACCGTCCTTAGCAATACATGCGTTGGAGAATCCGAGTGTCGATACTTCCTTAAGCTCCTCGAATGGCACTTCAACCGCGGAGATGTTGTGTGTGTTATACACCATCGAACCATCGTTATAACGTTCTACAACTCCTCTGTATACTACATTGGTAGCCATTACAGCATTGCCTGCCTTCTTAACTGCTTCTACAAGTGCTGCATCATCTTCCTCATTAAGGTCTGAGATGAACATTACATCGACTCCGACAACAGCTGGAGCGTTCTCAGGATCTTCATAGAGCTTGTTAAACAGTTCGGCCGTTTTTGCCCTGGACCATTTATTGTAATTACCGTAGGCATCCACGCTCTCCTCATCGATACATACAATAATAATCTTGGAGCTTGTGCCTGACAGCTTGGTGTAGACCTTATCTGTGATGAATGCATCTACTGAATAGAGCGGATTAAGCACAGCGATTACCGCCGCAAGAATGCCCGCTAGTATTGGTACTATAATTTTAAGATATTTCTTCATAATGCTCTCTGTAAGTGCTTCCTATTGCTAGTCTAATGTATCCATAATCTCAAGTGCCTCAGACAGCACCTCGCCGATTGCCTCGTGAATAACAAGGTCCGCGTTACGGTCAGCGCTCGTCTCGCTCTTGTTAATAAGAATCAGGTTCTTGCCTCTGAAATACTGGACGAGGCCTGCTGCCGGATACACAACAAGAGAGGTTCCGCCAATTATCAGTGTGTCCGCCCTTGATATGGCAGTCACTGCGCCATTGATAACATCCTGGTCAAGGCCTTCCTCATAGAGGACTACGTCAGGCTTAACCCTGCCACCACACTTCTCACATACTGGCACGCCTTCCGACTCCATTATGTAAT
>JAZLFL010000198.1:0-3694 GCA_045615825.1 Lachnospiraceae bacterium | reverse complement strand
CTGATCTGATGATGCCTGCCGGTTAGTAAGTGGATATCCAATGTTGCGGTGTTACCGCTTGGTATTATGTCAACCACCCGATATTCTAGTCTTGCTTCCTTGGCTTCCGGATCGCTGGAATCACAGATCTCGCTTAGGTTGGATGAAGGGTTCTTCTTCATATAATCAGTTAGGAGTGTATATTCGTTTTGAGTGCTTTTTGTTATGTTAACCATACTGACATCTGAATCATTCCCCGTATATACTCCTGCACGGTAATACTTATCAGTAGTTCCTTCCTTAATCTGCCTGGTTAAAATAGCAGCCGACTCACTGTCCTTCGCCATTAACACAATTCCCTCGACGGGCTGGTCAAGTCTGTTAATGATTCCCACATAGTTACCCTTAAGATAGTTCTTAACTTCACTGAAGAGGTCCTTCTCGCCAAGCTTCTTGGTCTGAGTGGCAAGTCCGGCCGGCTTATGAACTGCAATCATGTAGTTGTCTTCGTAGATAATTGGAATATTGTTCATATATTATCGCCCAGCTCCCAGAATGCAAGCGCACTTGCTGCTGCAACATTAAGTGAATCCACATTATGGCTCATAGGAATCATTACAGTATAGTCACACATATCAAGCGTCTCATCCTTTAGGCCGTTACCCTCTGACCCAAGGAGTATAGCAAGCTTCTCTTCATTATGAATCTGCTCATCGCTGATACTTACAGAATCTTCCTTAAGTGCCATGGCAACTGTGGCAAATCCCATATCTTTAAGCTTAGGCATAACATTGTCCTGCCAGTTCTCAGCTTTCTCATCCATAATTGTCCATGGAATCTGGAAAATAGTTCCCATACTGACTCTTATGGCTCTCTTATATAATGGATCCGCACAGCCTGGTGAGAACAGAATTGCATCAATATGAAGAGCTGCAGCATTGCGAACAATAGCTCCTACATTGGTTGGATTAACAACATCCTCTAAGATTGCAATTCTTCTTCTGCCTTCACATATCTCTTCGATACTAGGAAGTGTGTGCCTTCTCATTATACACAGAACACCACCCGTCATATGATATCCTGTAATCTTTGTAAGTACTTCGAATTCGGCTGTATAGACAATCACAGAGGTATGGTCAGCTAAAAGGGCCTGTACCTCAGTTGACATTCTTTTTTCCACAAGAGCTGTTACTGGTTCATAGCCAGCAGCCAGCGCTCTCTCAAGGACCTTCAGACTCTCCGCCATGAAAAGGCCTAGTTCTGGCTCATAGTAATGGGCAAGTTCGGTCTCTGAGGTGTTCGTGAATATATGTAATCTTGGATCATTAATATCAGTAATCGTAATCATAGGATTATTTCGAGAACCAATCTCTCTTTTCATCCACATTTACATAGATTCGTTCCTTAGGAATGCTAAGTTTATCTGAGAGCCTCTCAATAACAGCATCACCATATGCTGCATTATTGCTGTGATCCGTTCCGGCGTTAACCATTGTTTCTATATAAGCACAAGGCTCATCGTTTCCAGCAAAGCAAATCATCTTCTCATCTTCAATATGTATCATAGTTCTGCTTAGGCTTTTTCCTGGAATTAAAGTGATGCACTCACCAAGTAAATCGTGTACGCTTTTTTTGTCTTCTACTTTTTGATTAGTAATAAAATTAATGTATGGCATAAGTAGTTCTCCTTTCCTCCCTATTTTTTCATATAATGCATAATCTGGCAATATTATGATATTAGGCATAAGGAATCATTGTTACGAATAATTATGGAAGCTCTTGGTGAGCTCCTGTCTGTTTGAACAGCCAGTCTTTTTTAAGATATTACGGACATGGAATTTAACCGTATTCTCAGATACAAAAATCAAATCTGATATCTCACTATTGGAATGTCCTTCCAGTATAAGCGGCAGCACTTCCTTCTCTCTTGTGGAAAGGTCATGATAGATGGCATACTTGGCAATCTTTTCTTCATGAGTGAGAGTAACTTCATTATTACTCTCAGTTGTTCTGACAAGATATATTCTCTGGAATGAATAGAAAGCCATCACAATTGTTACAGCAAACAAACCAGTACTAAGTATAACTAATGTCATCACTTTTCCATCGAATGCAATACCAATTGCGGCACCGATTGCATCACCGAGTCTGCCCCACATAAGTCCCAATGGTGCAAGGTAAAGTCCGTAAGGAGTTCTGTCCGCAAGATCTGCGAAGATCAGAACACGGAACACATTGTAAAAACCAATGAAGACATAGCTTAGAATCCAAGTGTAGAAGCTATACTCCGGACGGGCCATCATGGCAAGAAGGACAAAAGGGAACATAAGCGCTGCGATGCAGGCGATTCCACCGTAGATTCTCTTATAATCATTAAGCAGTCCAGCAACGATAAGGCCAATCGCATAAAACGCACGGGATAATTCCAGTGACACATTACCACTTGAGATATCTGCCATTGGGAAATAGAAACCAATGCCTTTAGATGTACATAACAGGAAAATCATGATTCCTGTTAAAAGAATCAACCCTTTGTTGTAGTTAACATCCTCAGCGCTCTCTAGTCCCACACCATCACTATTGTCCGTGATAAGAATCAGCACAATAACAATTGTCATTAACAGAAGATAGATAACCAGAACACTCACACTCTTAAGGAAGTTATTATCACTAATCAGCGAGATAATCCACGAGCCAATGCTTCCTATACTATAGCCAAGTCCAAAAATGATACCACGTCTATTAGCTGGAACCAGTTCGGACAGCATAAACAGATACATCGCAAAAATGCATCCGACCAAAGTGTTCATAATGTATCCAGTAATAAGCACCTTAACAAACGAACTCGAAAGAATAGATGGGAACAGGAAAATCATCGTGAGAATATTAATAACAATGAAGAGATTGCTTCGTGCACGTCCCTCGAGATTAGTTCTTCGAATCGCAACAGACATTATCACCATTCCTAACGCCTGCATAATATATCCAAAAACTTCCGTAAGAAGATCCACATTGGCGTTAAGATGGTTTGCAGCAATTATATCCATTAGATTATAGAGCCACGATATATATCCTGAGCCCGTCCAAAAAAAGCTAAAACCTATAATCAGACACACAAGTATGTTGTTTTTCTTCATATTAGTATTATCCATTTTATCCCCGTACTTGTTCCCTATGATAAAAATGATTGCTCTGACTCTTTCTAATAATTATATCTTATTTGGCCAAAAACGAACTATTCAGTTGACAACCTAATCTCTTCTAAACCCCGTAAATACGTATTACTACCCTAAAACTACCCTTCGAAATTAAGAGCTTCGTTGTATGATTAATTGGTAAAAATATCTTTTAAACTATTTTTAAGGAGTGAACGGACGATGAAAAGTAAATGGGGAAAAGGATTAGCCATGTTGCTTAGCGCAGTTATGATATTAGGAACTGTGTTAATAGGTGATATTGGATATGTGAGGGCAGAGCCAGAAGATCCAGAACCTGAACCAATGAGAATAGTATTAAGTATTAAATGCGATGAAAAAGTTATCCCACCAGAAGGTTCTACTGCTATAAAGATATGGTTCTTTGGTGAAGACAAAAGTGACTTAGGAAATGACACTATAGCAGGCAAATCCGATGGAAGCGAAAACTGGAAATTAGTAGAGATCCCTGCAGGATGTTCGAGCGCAAAAATTCAGGTTGAATCTGCAGGATATGATGT
>JAZLFL010000197.1:0-10885 GCA_045615825.1 Lachnospiraceae bacterium | reverse complement strand
AATGATCGATAAGATTACTACTTACGACGAGTACCTTGAGAGCGATGAGATGGCTAGAAAGCGTACAGTCTACACAAGCACTGCAACTGACGAAGATTAAGCAACCTAAAGAGCTGGAGGGAGAAGCCTTTCAGCTCTTTTTTTAGGGCACCCCGACACGCTATAGGAGTTACATGAATTCAATTGATTTACACACTCATACCTGCAGATCTGATGGCAGTATGACACCAGCTATGTTAATAGACCGCGCAATAGAAAAGGGCTTAAGTAAGATTGCCATTACAGACCATGACACAGTGGATGGTCTTAAGGAAGCCCTTGAATATGCTGCGGATAAGAATATTGAAGTTATTCCTGGAATCGAGCTCTCAACTGAGTGGAAGGGCAGGGATATCCATATTGTGGGTCTTAATATTGATCCTGATGCTGACGGGTTTAGACAGTATCTTAAGGAATTCGTGGACTCCAGGGATATCCGTAATGAGAAGATGTGCAGGATGCTCACGGAGGCGGGGATGCCGATGACATATGCCGAGCTTCAGGCCGAGTACCCGGGAAGCGTGATTACGAGAGCACATTATGCCCGCTTCATGCTAAGCCGTGGTTATACGACCTATCTTAAGGAGGCCTTCGAACGCTACATCGGTGATAACTGCCCGTACTTCATACCCAGGGAGAAGATTACATCGGCGAAGAGTGTAGGGCTTATTGTTAAAGCGAAGGGCATTCCGGTTCTGGCACATCCAATGTTATATAAGATGAGCTGGGCTGGTATTCAGGAACTTACGGATGCACTTAAGCCGGAAGGTCTTATGGCGATTGAGGCGATATATACTACCAATACAACCTCTGATGAGAGAGAGACAAGGGAGTTCGCGGCTAAGAACGGACTTCTTATATCAGGAGGCTCTGACTTCCACGGAGCAGCCAAGCCTGATATAGATGTAGGAACAGGCAAGGGTAAGCTGTTCATACCAGAAGAAGTGTGGGATAACCTGAGGGAAGCCCAGATTAGAAAATACGGGAAGTGATTATTAATGAAGATACTATTTACTGATATGGATGGTACGCTGCTCAATGATGCCAGCCATGTAAGTGAGCATACCAAGGAAATACTTAAGAAGATGACAGATGCAGGGCATAAGTTCGTATTATCGAGCGGTCGCCCGATTGGAAGCATCTTACAGGTTGTGGAGAGCGATGGCCTTAACTATAAGGGAATGTACATCCTTGCTAATAATGGTTCGACCATATATGACTGTGATGCTGGGAAGATAATTCTTGAGAAGCGAGTGCCAATGGATATGGTTAAGACTATCTGGAATCTTGCAGGAAAGCGTGGCATTCACATTCAGACCTACACTAATGACTCAATTGTGACTCCTGTTCATGATAAGGAGATTGATGTGTATATGGAGCGAATCCATCTGAGCGTACATTTCACCGATGATCCGCTTAACATCATTACCAAGGAGCCATATAAGCTGCTTGCGATTGAGCTTACTGATAAGACCAAGCTTGATAAGCTTGCTGATGAGATAATTAATACCTATGGAGATAAAGTCACAGCCATTTTTTCCAATGACAGATATCTTGAGATTATCAATGCCACTTCGGGAAAAGGTGCAGGACTTACCTGGCTTTGTGATTATCTTAATATCCCGCTTGAGGATGCTTATGGAGCAGGAGATGCGATGAATGACCTGTCAATGATTGAGGCGGCCGGTAATGGTATTGCAATGTGTAATGGAGATGAGGCTTTGTTCGCAAGTGCGCAGATTATATCGTCTAAGACCAATGATGAGGATGGACTGGCAGATATTATTGAGAAGTATATTCTGTAGCGCTGTTTATATTGCCAATCCACTATGTGAAATGATAAAATAATTCCATATGGGGTTGTAACAATAGGAGGTTACGAATGGCATACGGATCTATTCCTTTAGATAAGAGACTGAAGGATAATATTAGGAATTATAAGATTACTACTCTCTTTGATATTGATGAGATTACTGAGATACTTAAGGGACTTAATAGAATCAGTGGAGTAGATGTTCTCATTACTGAGAGAAACGGTGAGAAGCTTGTAGCAGTAGGTGACTGGGCAGGCTTTGATATTAATGTTGAGGCTAATCCGGGAGTTGAGGTAAGAGTTGCCGGCAGAACAATGGCTCATGTGTACATCAGCTATGCCAATGTTGAAGAGAGCAATGTTGAAGCGACCAAGAAGGCTACTTCTGGTATTATGAAGACTCTTGAGGAGTTAGGGGATAAGGCATACAGAGTTCGTGAGCTTGAGATATATGCTGACGAGCTTGAGAGCAAGCTTCAGAAGGAGACTTACCAGGCTAAGAATGGTGAGAAGAATGATGAGCTTACAGGTACCCTTAACCGTACATACTTCGAGAACAGGCTTAAGATTATTGACAGATCACAGGTAGTACCTGTAGCTGCAGTATGTATTAATATTAATGACTGGAAGTACGTTAATGATAATTACGGTGATGACGAGAGTGACAGACTTATTGCTGTAATAGCTTCAACCGTTAAGGGAGAGGCTAAGCCTGATTATATCGTTGGTCGTGTGGATGGCGATGTATTCAATGTAGTGATTCCAATGCCTGCAGATGGAGAAGCAGAGGAATACGCAGCAAGAGTTAAGAGTGTATGTGAGGAATTCGATGACCCACATATTGCTCCTTCAGTTGCTGTGGGTATTGCATATAAGGAGAACGTTGAATCTGATATGAGTGAAGTATTCTCCGATGCAGAGTATGCAATGTTCGAGGACAAGATTGAAGTTAAGAATGCGCCAGGCTATAGAGCCAGACTTACACACGGTGCAGAGGCATAAATTAAACACTGAATGTGCCAGAATTATGAAAAATCTGGCACATTTTTAATGTGAAAATAATATTTATTAAAAAAGTATTAATTATGAGAAATTGAAGCCGTTTGGGGTTGCAAAAATACTGAAAACGGATAAAATTAGTAATTGTGAACAGGTTGTTAGCACTCGACGCCGTCGAGTGACAATCAATATATAATTAGGAGGCGATTGATATGAAGTTAGTACCATTAGGTGACAGAGTTGTTCTTAAGCAGCTTGTAGCTGAAGAGACTACAAAGTCTGGTATCGTATTACCAGGTCAGAATAAGGAGAAGCCACAGCAGGCTGAGGTTATTGCAGTAGGACCAGGCGGAGTGGTTGATGGTAAGGAAATCAAGATGGAAGTTAACGTTGGTGACAACGTAATCTACTCAAAGTATTCAGGAACTGATGTGAAGTTCGATGAGGATGAGTATATCATCGTTCGCCAGTCAGACATTCTTGCTATTATTAAGTAATATAAGGAGGCTATTATCATGGCTAAAGAGATTAAGTACGGAGCAGAGGCTCGTGCAGCATTAGAGAGCGGTGTTAACCAGTTAGCTGACACTGTCAGAGTAACACTTGGACCTAAGGGTCGTAACGTAGTATTAGATAAGTCATATGGTGCACCACTTATTACAAATGATGGTGTTACTATTGCTAAGGAGATTGAGCTTGAGGATTCTTTCGAGAATATGGGTGCTCAGCTTGTTAAGGAAGTTGCTACTAAGACTAATGATGTAGCAGGTGATGGTACAACAACAGCTACAGTATTAGCTCAGGCAATGATTCATGAAGGAATCAAGAACCTTGCAGCAGGTGCTAACCCAATCGTACTTCGTAAGGGTATGAAGAAGGCTACAGACTGTGCAGTAGAGGCTATCGCTAAGATGAGCTCTAAGGTTAATGGTAAGGAGCATATCGCAAGAGTAGCAGCTATTTCTGCTGGTGATGATGAAGTAGGTCAGCTTGTAGCAGACGCTATGGAGAAGGTTACAGGTGACGGCGTTATCACAATCGAAGAGTCTAAGACAAAGCAGACTGAGCTTGACCTTGTTGAAGGTATGCAGTTCGACAGAGGCTACATCTCAGCTTACATGGTTACAGATACAGAGAAGATGGAGACAGTACTTGATAATCCACTTATCCTTATTACAGATAAGAAGATTTCCAATATCCAGGAGATTCTCCCAGTACTTGAGCAGATTCATCAGTCAGGTACACCACTTCTTATCATCGCTGAGGATGTTGAGGGTGAGGCTCTTTCAACACTTATTCTTAACAAGCTTCGTGGTATCTTCAATGTAGTAGCAGTTAAGGCACCAGGTTATGGTGACAGACGTAAGGCAATGCTTGAGGATATTGCTATTCTTACAGGTGGTACAGTTGTATCAGAGGAGCTTGGTCTTGATCTTAAGACAACAACTCTTGATCAGCTTGGACATGCTAAGAGCGTTAAGATTGCTAAGGAGAACACAGTTATCGTTGAGGGTGCTGGTCACAAGGATGCAATCGCTGGACGTATTAAGCAGATTAAGAGCCAGATTGAGACAACAACATCTGACTTCGACAGAGAGAAGCTTCAGGAGAGACTTGCTAAGCTCGCTGGTGGTGTTGCAGTAATCCGAGTTGGTGCTGCTACAGAGACAGAGATGAAGGAAGCTAAGCTTCGTTTAGAGGATGCACTTGCAGCTACTAAGGCAGCTGTTGAGGAAGGTATCATCGCAGGTGGTGGATCAGCTTATATCCACGCTTCTAAGGAGGTTGCTAAGCTTGCTGATACACTTTCAGGTGATGAGGAGACAGGTGCTTACATCGTTCTTAAGGCACTTGAGGCACCATTATTCCACATTGCTAACAATGCTGGTCTTGAAGGCTCAGTAATCATTAATAAGGTTCGTGAGTCAGAGATCGGTACAGGCTTTGATGCATACAAGGAAGAGTATGTTGATATGGTTAGCGCTGGTATTCTTGATCCAGCTAAGGTTACAAGATCAGCACTTCAGAACGCAACTTCAGTTGCAGCTACATTACTCACAACAGAGTCAGTAGTAGCTACAATTAAGGAGTCAGAACCACCAATGCCAGCAGGCGCTGGAATGGGCGGCGGAATGTACTAAGATTAGCAGGACACACCAATGGGAATGGATGAAACAATAAAGAGAATTAACGAACTCTATCATAAGTCCAAAGCAGAAGGACTGACAGATGAGGAGAAAGAGGAACAGGCTAAGCTTCGCCGAATCTATATTGATTCTGTTAAGGGTAATTTAACAGGACAGCTTAATAATATGTCCATTAAATACCCTGATGGAACCATTAAAAAGGTGAAGAAGATTAAATAGTCCAAGTACGATTTAAGGGACACTATACACTATATATTAACATCATGAGGCACGTGATTAACGAATTAACCTAAGGAGGATGTTGATATGTTTGGTAAGATTTTTAGTATTGCAGTGTATAGTGTGAATGTTATTTCTTTTCTTTTATTCATTGGTACTCTTAGTTACAGAATTCTGTTATAAGTGAATAATAATAATCATAATAGTCCTTTGAAGTTAACCACTTCGAGGGACTATTTTTTATGCCTTTTTTACCAGTTTCAAAATGGCTATTTTTAATAGGATTATGGGCTCCAATTTGATTGACTACGTTTGAAGTATGGGAGTATAATTATGCTAATTTGGGTGACTAGATTATATGACGTGGTATTAATAACCATGTATGAATTTAAGAAATGAGGGGCAGGATATGATTAAAGAGAAGTTAGAAGATTACGTAACCACTATTCCAGACTTCCCTGAACCAGGTATTATGTTCAGAGATATCACAACTATCATCGAGGACGAAGACGGATTCAAGCTTGCAATTGATGAGATTCAGGACAAGATTAAGGATGTTGATTATGATGTCCTTGTTGCAGCAGAGTCCAGAGGATTTATTTTCGCAGCCCCTATAGCATATAACATGCATAAGCCAATGGTACTTGTACGTAAGAAGGGCAAGCTTCCAAGAGAGGTTATCTCTGAAAGCTATGATCTTGAGTACGGCAGTGCCACAATTGAGATTCATAAGGACAGCATTAAGCCAGGCCAGAAGGTATTATTAGTAGATGACCTTGTAGCAACAGGCGGTACACTTGCAGCAACAGCTAAGTTAATTGAGAGACTTGGCGGTGAGGTAGTAGGTGTTCTTACAATAATGGAACTTATGGGACTTAATGGAAGAGACAAGCTTCCTTACCCTATTTATTCACTTATTCAGTACGAGGGCAAATAGAGTAATAGTTGGTGATTGATATATGACTGAGAGAAAACTGGTAACGTCTACAACTGAAGAGACAAGCGGTATTGTAATAGACGATGGTCGTATTGAAGCACTTGCAGAATTCCTGCCACCAGAGGATCTGTACCTTGACCTCATTGCCAGGGTGCGCAGATACCATCCTTCTGATGATATAAGCCTTATTGAGAAAGCTTATGAGGTTGCAGGTACTGCACATGCAGGACAGGTGAGAAAATCGGGTGAGCCTTACATTGTTCATCCTCTTTATGTTGCGATTATCTTAGCTGACCTTGAGATGGACAAGGAGACAATTACTGCAGGTCTTTTACATGATGTAGTAGAAGATACAGAATGGACTAATGATGATGTTGCTGAAGAGTTCGGTGAGGAAGTAGCACACCTGGTAGATGGTGTTACTAAATTAGACAATCTCCAGCTTGCTGAGACTGTTGGTGCAGAGAAGGCTAATGACAGGGCTGAGATGCAGGCAGAGAACCTTCGTAAGATGTTCCTTGCGATGGCTAAGGACATCAGAGTAATTATCATCAAGCTTGCCGACAGACTTCATAATATGCGTACTCTTAAGCATATGAAGCCGGAGAAGCAGCAGAGAATAGCACGAGAGACTCTGGATATCTACAGTCCTATTGCACAGAGACTTGGTATCTCACGTATCAAGGTTGAGTTAGATGACTTATCGCTTAAATACCTTGAGCCGGAAGCATATTATGATCTGGTAGATAAGATTGCAATCAGGAAGACTGAGAGAGAAGCATACATCCAGACGATAGTACTTGAGGTTAAGGACCATATCGATAATGCCGGTATTAAGGCAGAGGTTGATGGCCGTATCAAGCACTTCTTCTCAATATATAAGAAGATGAAGAATCAGAACAAGACATTGGAGGAAATCTATGATCTGTTCGCGGTTCGTATCATTGTAGACAGCGTTAAGGACTGTTATGCAGCACTTGGAGTAATCCATGAGCTGTATAAGCCAATTCCTGGACGATTCAAAGATTATATAGCAATGCCTAAGCCTAATATGTACCAGTCGATTCATACGACACTTATTGGTGAGAAGGGCCAGCCTTTTGAGATTCAGATCCGTACATGGGAGATGCATAAGGCAGCTGAGTATGGTATTGCAGCACACTGGAAATATAAGGAAAAATCTGACGGTAAGAAGGGTAACTTCGGTGAGGAAGAGAAGCTTACCTGGTTACGTCATATCTTAGAGTGGCAGAAGGACAGTACTGATAATAAGGAGTTCATGACACTTCTTAAGAGTGAGCTTGATCTCTTCTCAGACAGTGTATACTGCTTCACACCTAATGGTGAGGTTAAGAATCTGCCTGCAGGAAGTACTCCAATTGACTTCGCATACGCAATCCATAGTGCGGTTGGTAACAGAATGGTTGGCGCAAGAGCCAATGGCAGAATTGTTACCATTGATTATGAGATTGCAAATGGTGATAAGATTGAGATTATCACATCCCAGAATTCCAAGGGACCTAGCAGGGACTGGCTGAATATATGTAAGTCAACCCAGGCAAGGAATAAGATTAATCAGTGGTTCAAAGCTGAGTTCAAGGAAGAGAATATTGCCAAGGGCCGTGATCTCTTAATCGGATACTGCAAGAGCCATGGTATAGAAGTATCTAATATTCAGACACCGGAATATGAGCAGAAGATTATGCTTAAGTACGGCTTCCATGACTGGGACAGCGTACTGGCTGCTATCGGTCACGGTGGACTTAAGGAGGGTCAGATTGCCAATAGAATGAATGAATTCTATATGGCGGACCATAAGGCTGAGATATCTGATGACGAGATAGCTAAGGAGATAGCCGAGGCAGCAGCCAAGCATCTTCAGATAGACAATCATAAGCACACCAACGGTATCATGGTTAAGGGTGTTCATGATCTGTCAGTAAGATTCTCCAAGTGCTGCAGCCCACTTCCGGGTGATGAGATTGTAGGCTTCGTTACAAGAGGCCGTGGAATCTCTATTCACAGAAGTGACTGTATCAATGTCATCAATATCGCCGAGATAGACAGGGCAAGACTTATTGATGCAGAGTGGCAGGCAGATGCAATCACAGAAGAGACAGGTAACTATCAGGCAGAGATAGTACTGTATGCGACTAACCGTAAGGGACTGCTTGTGGATGTATCAAGAACTCTTACCGAGAAGAACGTAGATATCTTATCCGTTAATACACGTGTCAGTAAGCAGGAGATTGCTACCATGGAGATTGTCTTCGAGACAACAGGTAAGGATCAGATGAACTCAATCATCGAGAAGCTTAAGAACGTTGAAGGTGTAATGGATATTCAGAGGAAGACCAGATAGGAGAGGAATCCATGTCAGATCTTAAGATAGGCAGAATGGTACTTAGCGTATGTGCCACCAACTGCTATTTCATATATCATGAAGGTAAAAGTGAGTGTATTGTAATCGATCCTGCGGACAGGGGCGATTATATCTACCAGGGATTAAAGGAGAGGGGATTCACTGTTAAGGCAATCCTTCTTACCCATGGTCATTTTGATCATATATGGGGATGCTCGAAGCTCAGATCGCTTACAAGTGCACCTGTATATGCGCTTGATGAGGAGCAGGCATTAATGGAGAGCTCAGCACTTAACTGTTCGGAATCTGCAGGCCGCGGATGTACAGTTAAGGTCAATAATTACCTCCATGACCTTGATGTAATCGAACTCGAGGGCTTCAGAATCCAGGTACTTGCGACTCCTGGACATACTAAGGGGTCATGCTGTTATTACTTCATTGATGATGAGACTCTTATAAGTGGTGATACACTGTTTGAGGAGAGCATAGGTCGAAGCGACCTTCCGACAGGAAGCGCAGCAGAACTTCTTCGCTCAATCCAGACTAAGCTTGGCCCGTTACCTGATAACACTAATGTATATCCAGGTCATGGTGGCCAGACCACGATTGGTCATGAGCGCAGATACAACCCATTTTGGAGAGAATAGTTAAGTAAGCCCAGGTACATATCTGGGCTTTATATTTTTAATCAGAAGGATATTAAGATGATTGTAGTTAGATGTAGTGAAGATAATTTTATATATGATATCCACTCCCTTGTGAAGGCATTCTATCCATCCCAGGATGTTAAGGTATTCGTGGATGGTGACAAGGACCTGCACTCTGATGAAGGATATCCAGAGTTTGCTATCACTTTTATGGAAAAAGAGCTTGCAATTAAGGTTATAGGAAGCGATGAGTCTGAGACTGCGTATGCTGATTACCTGGACAGACCGGTATATAAGAATGAGCTTAAGCTTGCACTGTACAGACTAATGTCACGTTTGACTTGTAAGGAGCTTCCATGGGGTACGCTTACAGGTATCAGGCCAACCAAGATTGCAAAGGGATTAATAGATGAAGGCATAAGTGATACAGAAGTGCTTGATTACATGAAGAATACATATCTGTGTTCTGATGAGAAGGCTAATCTGTCAGTTGATATTGCCCATTATGAGAATAAAATACTTGAACCAATAGATTACGAGAACGGATACAGTCTGTATATTGGTATTCCATTCTGTCCCAGTACCTGCCTATACTGTTCGTTCACTTCCTATCCGATTATTAAGTACCGACAGGTCGTACAGGATTATATCGATGCAGTTAAGAAGGAAGTGGACTATGTTGCGGCCAGTTTTGCCGGGAAGACACTTAATTCAGTATATATAGGCGGCGGTACGCCAACGACTCTTGAGGCAGAGGAGTTGCGTGAGCTGATTACGTATGTAAAGGAGAGATTCGACTGGAGCACAGTGCTGGAGTTCACAGTTGAGGCGGGAAGAGCGGATTCCATTACAAGGGATAAGCTTGAGACACTTCTGGAACTTGGGGTAAGTAGAATATCGGTTAATCCTCAGACAATGAATGAGGAGACGCTGCGAATAATTGGCCGTAAGGCGACGGCAGCAGCGACCGTGGAGGTATATAAGCTGGCCAGAGAGGTGGGCTTTAATAACATCAATATGGATCTTATTGTGGGACTGCCTAATGAGACGATTGACGATGTAAGAGATACATTGGATAAGGTTCGTAGTCTTAATCCTGACAGCCTGACGGTGCACTCGCTTGCCATTAAGAGGGCAAGTAAGTTGGCTCAGGTGATTGACGAGATGGGATATGAGACCATAAGTAATTCGGATGATATCATGACACTTACAGGTCAGGTGGCAGCATCCATGGATATGAAGCCTTACTATCTGTATCGACAGAAGAATATGAGCGGTAACTTCGAGAATGTCGGCTATGCTAAGCCTGGCAAGGCGGGGATATATAATATTCTGATAATGGAGGAAGTGCAGACCATCGTAGCTCTTGGAGCAGGAACAGTTACTAAGAGAGTATACGGTGATGGTCGAATCGAGCGATGTGATAATGTTAAGGATGTTGCCCTCTACATCAGTAAAATAGAGGAAATGATCGATCGCAAGAGACAGTTATTTGCTGATTAAAATGAACTCAAATTCAATTAAATATTCCGAGCCACTAATCACACAGTGAAGTGGTGAAATGTATTTTACTGATTCAATATAAAATAATGAGACATATTGCAAAAACGGCGGTGAAACAATGAAAAATGACATTGACCGCCGTTTTAATTGTTCTTACAATAAAACAAACGGGCGATTAAATATAGAAAAACGAAGAATTCGCCCGATAAGAGGCACGAT
>JAZLFL010000196.1:0-6884 GCA_045615825.1 Lachnospiraceae bacterium | reverse complement strand
TTCCTCTATACATGTATTATCACTTGGCTTAACCTCCTGCTCAAAATATCCCTTATAGAGATAATCTCCAAGCTCTGCCTTACCAGACAGTGGATCTATAAGTCCAAGTACACTCTTTAGGAATGTGGTCTTGCCAATACCATTAGTACCAACAAGTGCAATCTTCTCACCACGCTCCATGCGAAGGTTAATCTCCTTGGATAATGGCTTATTCTTATCATATCCAATAACAAGGTCCGATGTCTCGAATATCATCTTGCCAGGAGTACGCGCTATCTTAAAGTTAAATTCCGGCTTCGGCTTCTCAGCAGCAAGCTCAATAACATCCATCTTATCAAGCTTCTTCTGACGTGACATCGCCATATTTCTCGTAGCTACATTGGCCTTATTACGTGCAACGAAGTCCTTAAGCTCACTAATCTCCTGCTGCTGCTTACGATATGCAGCCTCCAACTGACCCTTCTTAACCTCGTAGACTTCCATGAATTTATCATAGTTGCCCACATATCTGTCTAACTTACCATTCTCCATATGGTAGATGAGGTTAACAACATCATTAAGGAATGGAATGTCATGGGATATAAGAATGAAGGCATTCTCATACTCCTGAAGGTAACGCTTAAGCCACTCAATATGATTGGCATCAAGATAGTTAGTAGGCTCATCAAGAAGAAGTACCTCCGGCTTCTCAAGCAGTAGCTTGGCAAGCAGAATCTTGGTTCTCTGGCCACCACTTAGATCTGTTACATCTCTCTCAAGTCCAAGTGGCAGAATCTCGAATGCCCTTGCAATCTCTTCAACCTTAACATCTATCGCATAGAAATCATGGCTGTCGAGCAGATCCTGAAGCTCACCCATCTCTTCCAAAAGCTCGTTCATCTTATTATCATCTGTCACTTCACCTAATTCGTTACAGATCTCATTAATACGGGCTTCCATATCAAATAAATGTGAATATGCACTTCTAAGCACATCACCAATTGTCATTCCGGCTTCAAGGACTGTATGCTGGTCAAGATATCCAACCTTAACATTCTTAGCCCAGGTTACCTTGCCATCCTCCGGCTCCATGGCGCCTGTAACAATATTCATAAAGGTAGACTTACCTTCGCCATTGGCACCAACTAATCCAATATGCTCTCCCTTAAGCAGTCTAAAGGATACATCATCAAAAATTGTCCTGTCGCCAAATCCGTGGCTTAACTTACTTACTTCTAATATCATAATTAATCTTCCACCTCTTCGGTGTTACTCTCCTGCTCAGTATCGTCCACCGCTTCAGCTTCATCTTCTCCCTCATCAATGACCATCTTAACAAGAACTGTGTCGCCGTCAATCGGCTGACCAAAGTACGCTTCATCAGTTCCTTCATAATGATAGTAATTATCAGAATATATTATTGCCGAGAATCCCATAGGAATCTGATATACGTTCTCGCTATCGTCCGCCTTAATGGTCAGGCTTACTGTCTCATCGCCCGACTTCTCACTAATGAAGCTCTTAACCTCGGCAAGTATATCCTCATCCTTGCTTGATTCAAAGTATTCATACTCTGTGCTAAGCCAGTCAGAGCCATCTTTATTCTTAATATCTGATCTTACAAACAAAAGGCTCTCTTCGTCGAAGGTGATAATAATATCCTCCCATTCCGTGGAAATCGTAATTGTATTATCAGCTAAAGTCACATTATCTCCGCTGTAATCATTCCAGTCTATCTTCATGAAGGAGGCAAAGGCATTCATGAACTCATCCTCATCCTCCACACAGCCATAGCCCGCACCTTCCGGATCATCCGATACGACCATATCCCTGCTCATATAGCTGAAATAGTCAGGTCCCTTCCTGTAATTGATATCCTTGGAGAAATAATCTTCGGTATCACGGTCCTGCGAATAGTCATGCTCCTTTAGAAGCACTGCGCCATAGCTTTCAAATATATTCTCGCTTCTATTGGCTTCAAGGACAATATCCAGAGTGACTCCCGGATCATCCTCCGCCATCACCTCGGATGCCTCTTCATTATCCGTCACATTACCCGCATCGGTACTCTCACTAGCATCACTGCACCCTGTTAAAAACGACAGCACTAACGCTCCTGTTATAATCAAATATATTAATCTCTTCATGATGTTCATCCTCATGGTAGGTTGTATCGCCTGATAACAATAATACAATATACCATACCCGTCAAACAATAGCACAAAAAAGCGCGGGCTTTGTAACCCGCGCCTCTATGTCAGTCTAATTTGTTTTTGATGCGTAATAATCATCAAACAGCTGGTTAGCTGCATCAATTGTCTTCTGGGATATATCTGGAAGCTTGTCTCCCCATGCCTTCTCAGCCATCTCGAATCCTTTCATCATGGCTGCCTGCATCTTCTTCATCTGCTCCACATCATCTCCTGCAAGAGCTGCTGCAAAGTCGAATAATCTCTGAGAAGTCTGCTTAACTCCATAGTATCCATCCTCTGATACATCTTCCTTAGCCTTGGCGATATCTTCAGCTGTTACGTTCTTAAGATTCTCTGGCTTGAATAAGTCTGCAAGCTTAGCTACACCTGCCTGACCTGTAAGCATGTCTCTTACAAGGTTCGACAACTGACTCTGTCTTGCATCCTGATCTGCCTTAAGCTGATTAACTAAAGCCTTTCTGTCCTCAGCACTCATCTTATTAACTGAATAGGTCGCCTTGTTAGCTGTCTGCGCACCCTTCTCATATACAACACCTGAACTCTCTACAGCGCTCTCCTTGGCTACTGTATCTGCCTTAGCTGGAGCTGTAGTCTGATAATTAGTATATGCGCTTGTTGCACTTCCTACATTCATCTCGCTCATCCTCGGTCACCTCCTTGTTCCCTTGAATCCACAATAGTTACCATATCCACTAAAAAAGTGTACGTATATTGTAACATCTAATACTTACAACATACAAGAAATAATTGGTGATTATTCACCCTTTGCACTCTTTACCATTCTGTCATAGATATCATCAAGCCATTCTCGGTTAAGCTCAGTCTCATCTAAGATCGTAAATCTTCCTGGTCTTGTACCACTGGCTCTGCACCATGCGTCCGCGAATATATCCTTGGTAATACCATATTCCATTGGATCAAGATTAAGGCCATACTCCCTGCATACCTTCAACAGCTTGGTGTCATCCCTTCCCTGGAAGGTACATGCGCCAACACTACCAAGTGCAACCGCAAGCCCATGGGATATCTTAATTTCCGGATAATATTCTTCAAGCGCGTGTGCAAAAAGATGCTCACTACCACTGCATGGTCTTGATGAACCAGCTATCTCCATGGCAAGACCACCCATAACAAGGCTTCTTGATAATATCCTTATAAATGTCTTGCTCTTAATATCCTTATCATCGCAGTGATATACGGAATCAAAACTCATTCTTGATATTGCATATGCAAAGTCATCCACACTCTTGCCCTTGGACTTAGCCTCCATATCCCAGTCAAACAGCGCACTGTGCTTACTTAATGTGTCGCCGATGCCTGACAGTGTCTGGCTCACTGGTGCATTAATAATCATATCTGTATCAACAATGATTGCTGTCGGAATCTTACATGGAAGAGTCTTCCTGCTTGCACCTTCTGTTCCGAGAACAGAAAATGGTGATGCCAGGGAATCATTACTTAAGGTTGTTGGCAGACAGATATATACTGCCTTGCTGACAAAGGCTGCGTACTTGGCACAATCCAGTACGCGTCCACCACCGAAACCGATGATTACTTTGATGTCTTCAATTGCCACTCTCTTGGCTATTGATACTGCCTCATCAAAGTCAGCCGGCCCCATTGCATAGACCTCTGCAGAATTGAAATCCTTCTGAATCTCCTCAACTTTTCCCTTATATGTATCAATCAGAAACTGCTCCGATACTATTAGAGTCTTCTGGCCAATTATCTCTGGAAGATATCTTCCAACAATCTCATCCACATGAGAGAAGGCATCCTCCTCAACAACGAGACAAAGTGGCAGGTTAAATCTTGTATGCTGGTTCATGTTAGTCACTCCTCCTATAGCCATTCCTCGTCGTCGCCACCTGTAATGGTGTGTGACAGAAGAATATCGAACTTCTCAACGTCCTCGCCTTCAACCACCTGTATGAGCTTGGCGCTCTCAGTGTCTGTAGGCATCTCCTCATCAGGCCCTATCTCCATATCAGCTGCCTTACCGCAGTATGGACATAGCATCCTTGGCCTTATAATCTCTGACAAAAATCTGTTATAACAATCTTCACACTCATAGAATCCCGCTACGAGTGTACCATCTTCAACAAAATACATATTAAGCCTTCCTTGTCTTACTTATAATAAATGGAACGATAAGCATCACATAAACCAGACGGATAAAACGGTCCAGTACATAGCCTGCGATATTAGCAGGAAGTAGAGGAACGATTATATAAACAACCGCGAAATATCCCAGTATTCCTGCAACATATACTGTCACTCGCTCCAAAGCTGTTCCTACTGCCTGATACTTCAGCCATCTGCGATCAACAAACCATGATATCAAGATTGTTGATACTGTCAACCTTTTCAAGTAACCATCTGATAAAGAATAACAGTATGATAGTACTTCCACATCCCACTATTACATCCTGAGGTGTATGCACTCCAAGATAATTCCTGCTGAATGCAACCAGCAATACCATCAGTATCATCAGGCCTTTCAGCACCCGGGTAATCTTCTTATTAAGTGCAATACTACCGAATACTGCCGTGGCATTAGTAGTATGTCCACTCGGGAATGCATATCCGGTCGCGGTAGTCTTAGCCCCATCGACAGGTATCACACGCGCATCCCTGATCCATGGTCTATATACACAGGCCGTAACCTTAATAAAGCCGTTGACTAGTCTGCCAGTTCCCCAGGTAAGCATAGTATAAACACCCTGGTTCTTATCTACACACCAGTAGATTGCGGCAACAATCATCATAGTTAATAATTCTTCACCATATGTAGTAATATATGACATAAATGGAGTGACATGCTCTCACTACTTAAATCATAGATTTTGAAGTAGGAGCTTCCTGCTCAATGGCTCTAATGAGCCAAGTATCTACAGGCTATCCTCGTGTGCCCCACGATTCGTTGTTTTGTTTATTACTACATGATGCTTTCGCATCTTTACAACTCTTTTTGTTTCGTTTTTATTTTTCTACTCTTGATTTACCTATGCTGTAAGCATACGTCTTGCTTCTTCTCTTATATTTATTGCTGCGTTCTTATCTCTGTCCATGATGTTACCACACTCACATCTATAGACTCTTTCTGACAATTTCAGTTCTTTTTTAACTCTTCCGCATACACAGCACTTCTTACTTGATGGATAGAATCTATCTATCTTTATAAGTATCTTTCCCTTGTCCTCAAGCTTATATTCCAGGATATCCCTGAACATTCCAAAGCTATTATCCATAACACTCTTACCGAAGTTAAGGCACTGACTCATGGCCTTCATATCAATGTCTTCTACTCCTACTACATCATATAGATCTGCTATAGTTCTTGTAATCTTATGGATATAGTCTCTTCGCTGATTTCTGATTTTCTCATGACACAGAGATACTTTTCTCTTCTGTTTATAATAGTTACTACTACCTTTAACACAGTGTGAGAGTTTTCTCTGTTCCCTTGAAAGTCTTTCTTCGCTCTTTCTAAAATATCCTTCGTACTGATAAGATATTTCATCTGAGAATACTGTCATTCCATGCATAGCATAATCTATCCCAAGTATCTTCATCTTATTTTCATTATCATACGCTATGGTACTTGCTTGGTTTTCGCTTATATCATATGCATACAATAGGCTTGCATAATACTTTCCTGATGGTTCTCTACTAACAGTTACTGACTTTAATGTATATTCAGATGGAACTTCTCTATGTACTTTTATTTTTACATCCCTAATCTTTGGAAGCCTTAGTTTTCCGTCTATAAGTTTTATATTTCCATTTACTACATTTGTTGTATAGCTGTTCTGATTCTTATGCTTTGATTTATATTTAGGAAATCCTACAGATGGTCTATTGAAGAAGTTCTTATAGGCAGTTTCTAAATGCATCTGCACATTTGCAAGTGCAAGGGAATCAACTTCCTTCAAGAATGGATATTCTTTCTTATACTTTGCAGGAGTATTATGAAGCATTTTTCCTGTTGCTTCATACTCTTTTATCTTATCTGAAAGCATTACATTATATATAAATCTACAGCATCCAAATGTCTTAGATAAAAGTACTTCCTGTTCTTTTGTTGGATATATTCTGAACTTATATCCCTTATTCTTTTTATTATTCTTTTTATTATTTACAGTATCAGACACTATTTCTCACCCTGGCTCTCTATATACTCTCTTATAACTTCTATTGGTGCACCACCTGCTGTCATAAGACAGAAGCTTTGGCTCCAAAAGGCTTCCTTCCAGAGTTTTTCTTTTACCTCAGGGTGTTCTTTCTTTATAAGTCTGCTGCTTGCACTTTTATATGCATTTATAAATTTTGATATCTCTGTTTTGGGCTGTGCCCTAAACATTACATGTACGTGATCTATGTCATGATTCCACTCTTCAAGTGTTATTCCATAACCTGGAGCTATATATTCAAATATTTCCTTTGCTCTATCAGATATGCCGTCATCTATTACCTTTCGACGGTATTTTACAACCATTATAAGATGGTAATACAACAGATATACTGAATGTGCATTATTATCCATATTTCTCATACAATCAGTCTCCTACTCTTTTCGACTGATTATATTTTACCACATCTCTCGATATGGAACAAGTGTTCGGCTATACATTTTTTCTATTTCTCTTTATTATTTTATTTACTCTATTGAGTTTGTATTTTTCTTATCCA
>JAZLFL010000195.1:0-6936 GCA_045615825.1 Lachnospiraceae bacterium | reverse complement strand
AATCTGGGCTCTGATTATGAGTATATTCATATATGCGGGAAGTATGCAGTATGTGACGATTGATCTGCTTGCTTCCGGAGCGGGATTAATTGCAACAGCTGTTATGACATTCATGGTTAATGCAAGGCATCTGTTCTATGGTCTTTCCATGATTGTTAAGTACAGGGATATGGGTAAGGCCAAGCCGTATATTATCTTTGGACTTACTGACGAATGCTATAGTGTGGTTAGTCATGTGGATGTGCCTGAGGATATTGATAAGAAGTATTTCTACTTAACCTTTACCATGCTTAATCATATCTACTGGATTACAGGCTCGGTGCTTGGCTCACTCTTCGGTGCACTTGTTCCGATTAATACCAAGGGTGTTGATTTCTCAATGACAGCACTTTTCGTTGTAATTGTAGTGGATAATCTTATGAAAAATGGTAGCCGACTAACATCGCTTCTTGGAATTGGAGCTTCTATTATCTGCCTGCTACTCTTCGGACCGAATAATTTCCTTATTCCATCCATGATAGCAATTGCAGGAATGCTGCTTGTATTGAAGCCATTCCTTAATAAGTCCAACGATGCGATTGCAGGTAAGGAGGTGGAACATGAATAACCTTGTAGCTATTGATGTTATTCATAGTGGAGCTATTGTTGCTATTGCAGCTCTAGTAACTATGTTAATCAGGTTCCTGCCTTTTATCCTTTTTCCTGAGAATCGTGAAGTACCTGAGCTACTAACTTACTTAAGCAAGGTGCTTCCTGCTGCGGTAATGGGCATGCTCGTTGTGTATTGCTTCAGGAATGTAAGCTTTATCGCGGCACCATTCGCGCTTCCTGAGATTATTGCAACGCTAGCTGTCACAGGCCTATATATATGGAAGAAGAATATTCTTATTTCTATTGGCGCGGGAACTGTCTTATATATGCTGCTCGTGCAGTTGGTTTTCTGAAGATTTTAGAAAAAATTAGAAAAAATATAATTGTATACTTGAATACACACGCTTTAGTGTGCTATACTCTCAAAGTAAATTAACAAATCTGGAGAGACCCAAGGCCGGGTACCGTAAGGTAACTGGCTATTTTTAACGGGCGCCGAAGGTGTACAGCAGATTAATATCTGCCAATCTCTCAGGCAAAAGGACAGGAGAAGACATATGGAAAATTTTTTATCACAGGTTGCATCAGTCAATGATGTAGTGAACAGCTTCGCATGGGGTTGGTTCGCAATCGTACTGTTACTTGGTACAGGTGTTATCTGTTCTGTAGTAACAAAGTTCTTTCAGTTTTCACACATCAAGCATTGGTGGTCGAAGACTATCGCTACTGTATTCCACGAGGACACACACAATAAGACAGAGGTAGGAGCTGTATCTCAGTTCCAGGCTCTTTGTACAGCCCTTGCTGCTACAATCGGTACAGGTAATATCGCCGGTGTTGCTGCAGCTATCTGCGTCGGTGGTCCTGGTGCTGTATTCTGGATGTGGATTGCAGCATTACTTGGTATGATGACTAACTACTCAGAGAATATCTTAGGTATTTACTACCGTAGAAAGAACGCTGAGAATGAGTGGTCAGGTGGTCCAATGTACTACTTAAAGGATGGTCTTGGATCATACAAGGGAATGAAGTCAGTAGGTAAGGTTCTCGCAGTAATCTTTGCTTGCTTCGCAATACTTGCTTCATTTGGTATTGGTAACTTAGGTCAGATTAACAAGATCACACTTAACATCGAGTCAGCATTCTTCTCAGGAATTGATGCTCCATTAGTTGGTGGTGTTTCGATTGTTAACTGGTTCATCGGTGTTATCCTTATGATTATCGGTGGATTCATCATCCTTGGTGGTCTTAAGAGAATCGCAGCAGTTGCTGAGCGTGTAGTTCCATTCATGGCTATCGTTTATGTTGTTGGTGCTCTTATCATTCTCTTCAGCCACATTGGTCAGGTTGGTGCAATCTTCGGATCAATCTTCAGATTCGCATTTGGTGCTAAGGCAGTTGCCGGTGGTGCTGCTGGTACAGCACTTAGCCTTGCAATTAAGAACGGTTGTAAGAGAGGTATCTTCTCTAACGAGGCTGGTCTTGGTTCATCAGTTATGGTTCACTCTAACTCAAACGTTAAGGAGCCAGTTAAGCAGGGTCTCTGGGGTATCTTCGAAGTATTCGCTGATACAATTGTTGTATGTACAATGACAGCTATTGTTTGTCTTTCATCAGGATTTATAGATCTTTCTACAGGTGCTCCTATCGGTGAAGTTGACAGTGCTACACTTGTTGCTAAGGCATTCGGTGGATTATTTGGTAAGCCAGGTGAGTGGTTCATCGCTATCGCAGTATTACTCTTCGCATTCACAACTGTTATGGGTTGGTCACACTACGGATCAAAGGCAGTTGAGTACCTCTTCGGTGTTAAGGGTGCTAAGGTATACAGAGTTATCTTCGTTCTTATGATGATCTCTGGTGCTGTTATGGAGAACTCTCTTGCATGGGATATCTCAGATACATTCAATGGTCTTATGATGATCCCTAACTTAATTGGTGTACTTGCACTTACTCCACTTGTTTACAAGATTACTAACAACTATGTTGAGCGTAAGATCAAGGGTAAGGATATCGCACCAATCCTTTCTTACAATGCTGATATCCAGAAGGAAATGGAAGAAGCAGTTAGAAACGGTGCTGAATAATTAATATTTGAATAATAATAAGAGGGACCTTGCTGGGTAGCAGGGTCCTTTTTTCGTGTCCAGATGCAAAGAGGAATTTACTTCTAAATTTAACTAAAAAAACGGTGTTTATTAGTTAATAAATTTCAAGATTTATTAGATATATTTTATATATTTAATCAAAATTGCGTATGTTATAATGCGTGAGAGGGAGTAGGCGAATACTTTGTTATCATTACGGGGTATAAGAATACTTTTAAGGGGAAGTAGCTATATGAAGATAGCTAGACTCAGAAACAACAAAGGCTTCACTATGGTGGAGATGATTGTTGTTACTGTGATAATTTCAATAATGGCTGGCCTTTTAGTTGCTGGTGTTCTTACCTGGCAGGACTGGGCTAGATTTAAGAAAGAGGATGAGTATGCTCAGACTCTTTTTATTGCTGCTCAGAATCAGCTATCAGAGTATAGTGGCAACGGAAGACTTAAAGAACTGCAGCAGTCATTGGCTGCAGATAACAGCGTACTAAAGATTGATGTGGCAGCATTAACTCCTGAGGATTCTGAAGGATATACCTTAGAGAGTGTATTCCCAGAGAGCAGAGGTAAGGCAGATCCATCCAAGTATCAGGATGATATTGTCTCTTTGCGAGTTGATTCAGGTATATTTGATACATATCTTGCTAATTCTAGCGCCCTAAAATCAAGTGATCCAAGTGCATATTGGGCTTGTGAGTTATTAGGCTCATATGTATACGACACCAGTATTTTGAGTACTGGTGCTTTTGTCGTTGAAATAACACCTGGAAATGGCCAGGTATTCTCTGTTTTATATTCTGATCGTAATGATCATCTTTTCTACAAGACTCTTCCGAGAGATACAGGTGACGAAACAGATAGAATTTCTGACATATCTAATCGTAGCGAAAGCTATCGTGAAAAGCGAATGGTGGGCTACTACGGTGTTGATACATTATATGCAGCCATATCAGGCTATAAAGCAAGTGTCGCTTCCATTGGCAATGTCAGGCTGCATAATGAGGATACAATGTATCTTACTTATGATGTATCGGGAAGTGCTGCGCAGACACTTACATATACAATCAAGTTATATGATGCAAGGAATGACATAACTGGCCCAGGTAGTCAGGTGCTATCACTTGAATTGGATGGTACGAAGTTACGTGCAGGAGAAGCTAATGCACAGGATATAGATTGCGCATTAATCAGAGGTACTGGGGATAATGCTCAAACTATTGGAGAATTCCCTGTACTTGCATGGGTGGAGAATGCCCCTGAAAAGCTTAGCAGGTTATCAAGCGGTATGGCGAGAGTACATGTACTTTTGGATGCTGCGGATTTGCAGGCTACAACATTCCTGTATAATGACGAATTTGAAAAAATTCACTCTGAAAATGCATCAGACTCTAAGTTCTCAAAAACTTACAGTTTCTTTAGATTCGGTCTGGACCTCAATACTGGACGTATTAATGCATCAGTATCAGCAGAGGCAGACGGCTATCTGCCAGTTGGCGATATCTATAATACATTCTTTAACAATAATCGCATGCTGTTTTCATCTAAGAATGCAATGTATGCTTCAGGACAGAAGACAGCAGCAGGCAGTGGATATAAATACGAATATAAGATAAGCAACGGAAGACACCTCTATAACATGAGATATATGGAGGATATATCCTACGAGATGCAGTCTTCTCACATGGCAGACGTAGGAGCTTCACAGCTTTCATCAGTGGACTATCTGCTTGCCAATGATATTGACTGGGCTGATTTCCAGGATAATGGTGGTCTTTATGATACATATGGCTCAACTCACTATGTTGATCTCTCATCACTTAGTGGTGCTAAGGGCGATGTAACACGATATAATTGCGACTTCCCATCGATTGGGCAGTTAAGAGAACGTGATTCCTTAACTGGTAAGCGTGCTTTTGGAGATCCTTATGAGATTGATGGAATAAGTGCATCCGAGATATCTAACGCCTTGTATGACATTTACTCAAAAGGCTCATATGCAAGCCGTAGCCTGAATAACATTCGCCCAACAGGTTTGTTTGTTGTCAATTACGGTACAATAAGCGATTTGAATCTGGACAGGGTACAGATGGCAGGCTCAGATTATGTTGGTGCATCCTGCGGAATTAACGCAGGTGACATTGATAGTGTAGTAACTAAGAATACTGATGATGCCAGTGAGATGACCGGTAAGAAGCATGTCGGAGGTATCATGGGCTTCCAGATGCCTACAGAATCCGACTTGGTTGTTGACAATCTGATTAACTATGCATCGGTTGAAGGCGTAGAAGCTGTTGGTGGAATTGTTGGTATGATTCGTAATGATTTTACCAATGAGAACTATGACGAACTGGCAGGAATCTCTGTAACAACCAAGAGCAACCTGATTAACTCGAATAATCTTAAGGTAACAATTCAAAATTGCGAGAACTATGGTCCTGTTTTAGGAGTTAATTCTTCAGACCTTAAAGGCGTATATCTGTCAGGCAGGGCTGCAAAGTCACCAAGAAGAACTGTGCCAGGTGCAAGTCTTGATGAGGTCAGAGCTACAGAACCTCGCTATATTGGTGGTATCGTTGGATACTGCTATAACAAGGATAAGGCTAATACAGAGAAGATCAAGATAGAGAAGTGTGTATGTTCACCTGAATATAGTGATGCCAAGCTTAATAGCATCATGTCTTCTACAGGCTCCCTTGAGAATAATCTTCTTGGAGCATATGTAGGAGGAATAGCAGGATTTAATTATTACGGTGAGATTAATGACTGTTCAACAAGACCACGAGGAGGCAGAGCAGGATATCTGTTTGGATACCGTTATGTAGGAGGTATTGTTGGATTTAACGTTGGCCCAAGTAAGGGCTTTGCTGGTTCAGAGACCTCTAAAAAGGGTGTTAATGAGAACCACGTCGTAGCATATGAATATGCTGGCGGTATTGTGGGATGTAACGCAGATGTTGGAACTACTGATTCAACGGGTGCATCAGTTGGCAGGATGGATCCTGAGAAGATGACAGGTATCATCGTTCCTAACCGCGAGACGAATCTTACAGTTAAGTTAGATAACTGGACCAACAAGGGAGTTGTAATTGCAACTAATGCCTACTCAGGTGGTATTACAGGTTACAATACAGGATATCTCTATCGTTGTACCTCAGAGGTAGATGCAGGCAATGCAGAGAGCTTCTTTGATACAGTCATACCAGGTGATTACGCTGGTGGTATTGCTGGTTACAATAACGGAGTTATGGGCAACACAGAACGTTCAGCCTCTGGTGGAGCTGGTTCATCAGGCTCAGATATTTCCGCAACAGTCTACGTCCGTGGACACAATTATATCGGTGGAATTGTTGGTTACAATGACGCTGATGCAATAGTAGAGAATTATAAGGTTTCCGGCGGATATGTACTTGGAACAGAAGGAAGTACATTCGTTGGTGGTTACGCAGGTCTTAATGCGTCTGTTGATTTAATTATGGAACAGAGGACTAAGGCCCGCTTAGTGTACGCTAATCCAACTAAGGTTACTGGCGATTACTGCGTTGGTGGATGCATCGGAGGTAATGTAATCAATTCTGCATCTGGCTCAGGAAGTATTCCAGCTGATATCGAGACAACATTCAAGTCAGATATTTTCCCTGGAGAACTTGAGGGTAAGGAATTCCTTGGTGGATTCATGGGCTACAGCCTTATATTCGACTGCCCTGATACTGCAGGCTGGGTTACATCAGATATAGAAGGCTACATGGGCGCAACATACCTTGTTACCCGTGAGATAGCGGACGCTTTCGAGAGCATCGACGCAATTAATAGCGATCTTCATACCAGACTGGCTGAGAAAAAAACTGTATTAGATGATCTGAATGGCAATCTTCCAATTTCAATTAACCCATCATCCAAGAGATTAGTTGTTACAACCAGTGATTCTTCCGGCTCTAAGCCTAACTATGACTGCATAAAGGGTCAGATCTATGTTGGTGGTGTTCTTGGCTACAACGACGACAATACATATCTCTATATCAGTAATATCGATAACGCTACACCTATCGTAGCTACTGAAGCTATTGAGTATAAGGATGAGCAAAAAGGACGTGCGACTGACTATGTTGGCAGAGATTTCACTTACCTTTATTCCTATGCTGGTGGAATCATCGGCAAGGTTAGTAGAAACGCAACTTTGGATGCATGCTCCAATACTCCATCTGGAACTGTGGATACCAAGGGTACATACACAGGTGGTCTG
>JAZLFL010000194.1:0-2835 GCA_045615825.1 Lachnospiraceae bacterium | reverse complement strand
CCATCAAGCTCTACGCCGAATGACTTACTTACATAATCCTGGCTTCCAAGGAAACCTGCTGCAATTAAGACGAGATCCGCCTTAAGTTCCTTCTCAGTTCCCTCAACCGGCTTCATATTCATACGGCCTGTTGCAGGATCCTTCTCTGGCTTAAGTTCTACAGTCTTAACTGCCTTAAGCTTGCCGTCCTTAGACTTAACGAACTCTGTTACAGTTGTCTGGTACATTCTAGGATCAGAACCCCAGAGTGCAATTGCTTCTTCCTGACCGTAATCAGTCTTAAGCACCTTAGGCCATTCTGGCCATGGGTTGGATGGAAGTCTGTCCACTGGTGGCTTAGGCATCATCTCTAACTGAATAACTGATGAAGCTCCAAGTCTTATTGATGTTCCTGTACAGTCATTACCTGTATCACCACCACCAATTACAATTACCTTCTTACCTTTAAGTGAACCGAAGCTAAAATCTGTTGCAGACTTTAATTTCTCAACATCATATTCCTCGTCCATCAGCTTCTTACTGACTTCCTTAAGGAAATCTACTGCAAAGTATACACCAGATGCATCCCTTCCATCTACATTAATATCACGAGGATTAGATGCTCCACAAGTCAATATTACTCTGTCGTAGTTCTTAATAAGCTCTTCACCTGTAACATCAACACCTACATTAACATTACACTTAAACTCAATTCCTGCTTCTTCCATGAGCTTGATTCTTCTATCGATTACTCTCTTATCAAGCTTCATATTAGGGATACCATATCTTAAGAGTCCACCTGGCCTGTCACTTCTCTCATATACTGTGACCTTATGTCCTCTTTTGTTAAGCTGGCTTGCTGCTGCAAGTCCTGAAGGGCCGGATCCTACAATCGCAACCGTTTTTCCCGTTCTGACTGCTGGAACAGGTTCCTTAACAAGTCCATGCTCGTAAGCATATTCTATAATGAATCTCTCATTATCCTTGGTAGATACCGGATCACCATCAAGACCACATGTACAGGCTGCCTCACAGAGTGCCGGACACACCCTGCATGTGAACTCTGGGAAATTATGCGACTTACTGAGTCTGTTGTAAGCCTGTTCATAATTGCCCTTGTATACCAGGTCGTTAGTCTCTGGAACTAAGTTATGAAGTGGGCATCCGCTCGCCATTCCGGCAATCATTGTTCCTGCCTGGCAGAATGGAACACCACATTCCATACAGCGTGAAGCCTGAGTACGTCTCTTGGCTTCACTTAATTCTCCATGAAACTCATCAAAGTTATTAATTCTTGTGAGAGGCTCAAAGCTCGGATTGTCCTCTCTGCTATATTCTATAAAACCTGTTGCTTTTCCCATTTCGATTCCTCCTGCTATAAACTAACCCAAGTTAGATGCGGTAGAAGCATAGAATGCTTCAATCTGAGCCTTCTCTCTGCTCATACCCTGTTCCTCATACTTGGATATGAGGTGTAACAGCTGCTTATAATCTGCAGGAATAATCTTCTTGAACTTAGGAAGATATTCCTCATAGTTATCTAATACCTTCTTAGCCTTAACTGAACCTGTATATTCGTAATGCTTAGTAAGGATCTCCTTAAGCTCCTGGTAGTCGCTCTTGCTCTCAATCTTCTCCATAAGGACTAAATCCTTATTGAGGTTACGGTATAAGTGATTGTCTTCATCAAGTACATATGCAATACCGCCGCTCATACCTGCTGCGAAGTTCTTGCCTGTTGGTCCAAGGATTACTGCACGACCACCTGTCATGTACTCACAACCGTGCTCGCCAACACCTTCAACTACTGCAATAGCTCCGGAGTTACGTACACAGAATCTCTCACCTGCCATACCAGCGATGTAAGCCTCACCACTTGTTGCACCGTAGAGGGCTACGTTACCAATGATGATATTCTCCTCAGCTTCATATGCTGCATTTGCTGGAGCAGCCACAACCAGCTTACCACCTGATAAGCCCTTGCCGAAGTAGTCATTACTGTCACCACTAATCTTAAGTGTAAGTCCCTTAGGTATGAATGCACCGAAGCTCTGTCCGCCTGCACCAGTACAGTTGATTGTAATAGTGTCATCTTCAAGACCTTCTGGATTCTTACGTGTGATCTCAGCACCAAGCAGTGTACCGAATGCTCTGTCAGTGTTGATGATATCAACTGATACACTTGCCTTGCTTCCAGACTTGATAGCAGCCAATACCTTCTTATCCTTAAGTAAAACTGACTCGTCTATTGTCTTCTCAAGCTCGAAGTCGAATGGTGTATCTATCTCGTTATCATAAGCCTCACTTGTTGCAAGGATTCTTGATAAATCAATTCTTGACTCTGCTTCTGTTAAGTCATCCTTCTTCTTAAGAAGCTCGGCATGACCAACCATCTCATCAAGTGTTCTGAAGCCAAGCTTAGCCATATATTCACGAAGCTCTCTTGCGATGAAGATCATGAAGTTCTCGACATATTCTGGCTTACCAATGAATCTCTTTCTAAGCTCAGGGTTCTGTGTTGCGATACCCATTGGACATGTATCGAGGTTACATACTCTCATCATTACACAACCAAGAGTTACAAGTGGAGCTGTTGCGAAACCAAACTCCTCAGCACCGAGAAGTGCTGCTATGGCAACGTCCCTACCACTCATGAGCTTACCATCTGTCTCTATAATTACTCTTCCTCTAAGACCATTCTGTCTGAGTGTCTGATGTGCCTCAGCAAGACCAAGTTCCCAAGGAAGACCTGCATTATGAATTGAACTTACAGGAGCTGCTCCTGTACCTCCATCATAACCTGAGATAAGAATTACCTGAGCACCAGCCTTAGCTACACCAGCTGCAACTGTACCA
>JAZLFL010000193.1:0-2042 GCA_045615825.1 Lachnospiraceae bacterium | reverse complement strand
TCCTGATAATGATCAGAATCTGCTTGATGATGAGGATATCCAGAAGCTTGCAGATAAGGCGGCTTCAGGTGTTAATCCTGATTTAATCGAGTATGGAACGGGTGCAGCTAACATTCATAACTATTATGTAACAGATAAGAGCGGAACAAGAACTACTGCTATTATTAAGGGTGAACCATTTACGATTCATTTCGATGTGAAGTTCACTGAGGATATTGCGGCACCTATCTTTGCATTTACTATTAAGAATATACGTGGTACTGAGATTACAGGCACCAATACGATGTATGAGAAGGCTTTTTTAGAACCTGTTAATGCAGGTGATATTAAGAAAGTCACCTTCACACAGGATATGAACCTTCAGGGCGGAGAATACCTGCTATCGTTCGGTGTTACTGGCTATGAGAAAGATCAGTTCCAGGTATATCACAGACTGTATGATGTTATTAATGTCACAGTTGTATCAGATAAGAACACTGTAGGCTATTATGATATGAATTCGGTTGTAACCGTAGAATAATTAATTAGAGGAAAAACTTTGGAAAACGAATATATTGGCAAAGTTAAATTAGATTATACATATTACCCGGGTGAGGACTTCTACTGCGATGGTAAGGTTGAGGATGAGATTCTTGACATCGTGAAGAATTACTCGCCTGTTGAATATCCACGAATTATTGAGGAGCGTAAGAGCTGGCCTGTAATGTATCATCTATCGAAGCAGCGTGAGAATATCGTAAGCTGGCTTCCTATAGATAAGTCCATGAAGGTTCTTGAGATTGGTGCCGGATGTGGCGCTATCACAGGTGCGCTAGCTGAGAAGGCCGGAAGAGTGGACTGTGTTGATCTTAGCCGTAAGAGAAGCTTGATTAACGCATACAGACATGATTCCTGCGATAATGTGACAATTAATGTGGGTAATTTCAAGGATATTGAGCCACATCTTGATACAGACTATGATTATGCGCTTTTGATCGGTGTATTTGAGTATGGTCAGAGTTATATCGGTGGTAAGACTCCTTTTGAAGATTTCTTAAAGATTATTCGTAAGCATGTTAAAACAGATGGCAATATAGCTATTGCTATTGAGAACAGATATGGTCTTAAGTACTGGGCTGGCTGCCGTGAGGACCATCTTGGTACATTCTTCAGCTCAATCGAGTGTTATAAGGATGGTGGTGGAGTTCGTACCTTCTCCCGCAAGGGTTTGGAGGATATCTTCTCGAAATGTGGAGAGAAGGACTACCATTTCTACTATCCGTACCCGGATTATAAGTTCATGACCACGCTTTTTAGTGATAACAGGCTTCCTGACAGGGGAGAATGCTATAATAACATGCGTAATTTTGATAATGACCGTATGCTTCTCTTTGACGAGAAGGCGGCATTTGACGGACTGGTTGAAGAGGATCAGTTCGATTTCTTCTCTAACTCATACATGGTTGTGTTAGGAAGCAGACCTAAGACGGATTATATAAGATATTCCAATGATCGTGCGCCTGAGTATCAGATAAGCACAGAGATGTCGGATGGTGTCATTAAGAAACATTTGTTATCTAAAGAAAATGACATAAATCATGTCAAAAATATGCAAAGATATTATGAACTTCTGTCTGACAGATACACTGGAAGTAGGTTAAATATCTGTCCATGCACACTTGAGGATGATTATACTATTTCGTTCCCATTCGTTGCGGGAAGACCTTTATCAGAACTTCTTGACGAGAAGCTTGCGAATGAGGATATTGACGGATTTATCGCACTTTTCGAGGAGTTTGTGGACAGAATAGACTATGGTTCTGATAAGCCTGTTGCAGATTATGATCTTGTATTCTCCAATATTTTAGTTGATGGAGACACATGGACTGTCATTGATTATGAGTGGACAGAGGAGAAGGTTGTACCTACCAAGGCACTTGCGTTCAGAGCAATATACTGTTATCTGTTGGAAAATGAAGAACGCAATAAATTTAATTTCGATTTAATCATAGGAAAGCTGGATATTACCCCTGATGAAGCTGATGGATACAGGGAGCGTGAAG
>JAZLFL010000192.1:0-5422 GCA_045615825.1 Lachnospiraceae bacterium | reverse complement strand
CTGAAGGATTGATACACCGTTATTAACTAATAATCGGCCGATGATTGCGGATGTTACAGCAAAACCGCATGAGCCTAAGCCTCTCGCAAGACCGAAGTTAATTGTGTCGCCTGCTGAATTATATTCAAAGCTAAGTGCCTGGATGAGTGGCTGGTATAACATCTGAAGTGTGTACAGCAGTACATACACAACGAAGATTACTGCGATGCTGTTGAGGAAATATAAGGAAACACAGGCAAGCGCACATCCGATTGCGCAGGCAATGGACACCTTCCTGTTGGTGAACTTCTCATACTTGTCGATCCATCCTGCTGCCAGTGGCTGTGTGATAACCGAAAGAATATTGGCAAGTGCAAGGATTACTCCTATTAGTGTATTAGTGAATCCTCTATCTAGCAGGAATACTGCCGCATACGCATGTACTCCACTGTAAGCTGCAAAGTATGCAACGCAGATAATTGTATACTGTAATGTTCTGAATTTGGTTCTCATATTAGTCCTCTTCTTATATTTATTGTAACATCTGTTGTTTTCGAATATTTTCGACGTTTCTAGTATATCAACTGATTTGCTATGTGTATATAGGAATTCTGTGTTATAATTCGCGTGTTGCCTAATTGGAACAATCGGAGATTACCTTATATGTGGATTCTGTATGTGCTCTTCTACGGACTGATGAAGGGCGGACGAGACGTAATCAAGAAGATTGCGCTTAATAAGAATACTTTTATCGAGATACTTATCGCTCATACCGGACTCTCCCTGCTTATGGTATTACCCACTGCAGGTGATGCGTTCGAAATGGACAGTAGATTCTTCATATATATAGCGATTAAGTCCTTCGTGATTTTTCTTGCATGGATTCTAAGCTTTAAGGCCATCAAGAAACTCCCTGTAAGCATCGTGGGGCTTATTGACCTTAGTCGTGTGCTTTTTGCCACACTTCTGGGTGTATTAATTCTTGGGGAAGTAATGAAGGTCAGCCAGTATGTGGGGCTTGCCATGGTATGCGCCGGTCTTCTGCTGCTCAAGAAATTCAGTACGACTTCTGTGGACTCTAAGGAACATGAGGACATTAAGACGGTGTATGTCGTGATGGCATTACTCTCCTGCATCCTCAATGCAACCTCCGGTCTTATGGATAAGATTCTAATGAAGGATATCAGCTCATCCCAGCTGCAGTTCTGGTATATGCTGTTCATCTTCATCTATTATATTATCTTCGCCATCATAACCCGTGCGAAGATATCTGTATCAGTTCTTAAAAATGGCTGGATCTGGCTTCTTAGCATCATCTTCGTTCTTGCCGACAAGGCGCTGTTTATCGCTAATGCTGACCCTGCCAGCAGGGTAACAGTAATGACTCTCATTAAACAGAGCTGCTGTATCGTCACTATCATCGGTGGCAGGCTGATATTCAAGGAGAAAAATATTGCCAAGAAGCTTATGTGCGCCGCAATTATTATCTTCGGTATTATGATAGGGATAATGAACTAGTATTATTAATCAGCTCTTTCTTGCCCTATTTAATAGGTTAAGAAGTCCCTTCTCTTTAATAATTGCAATTCCCTGTCCTTCATCACCTAAAACGATCAAATTATCTCCAGGCTGAATATCAAATATTTTCCTTGCCTTGGCAGGAATTACAATCTGTCCCTTGTCTCCTACCTTAACCATCCCAAATATATGCTTGCCTTTAGGTGGTACTCCAAGTCCCATACCATCGTCACTATTCCTATCATAATTAATCAAATCATCTATAGATACCGAGAATACATCTGATAACAGCTTACACTTTTCTATATCTGGCAATGATTCACCCGTCTCATACTTGGAAAGCGTCTGACGAGATACACCTATCATCTCCGCAAGTTCCTCCTGAGAATAATCATGATACTTCCTTAATTCAACTAAATTATCTGCGAAACTCATTTTCCCTTCTTCCTCATACCTAAAATGCACCATCTAAGTACTGGTACTCTGCTTATTATGTTATTAAGGATATATGCTCCTGCAAACCCCGAGAGACATACAATTACATATACTATAAGCGGATTCATAGTTGGAACGTATTGTTTCAGGTACCATCCACTTACTGCAATTGTAAAATAATGAAATATATATAACCCGTATGACCAGCTCTTCATCCACTTGGTGAAGCCATTTTCAAAGTCGCCCCACTTTTTCATGAATGCAAGAACTCCTAACGTTCCAAGCCAAGCGAAAATATTGCATACTGGAGTATCTAATACCTCATGGTCTGGATATGACTGTCCCCAATACATTATTACGAATGCTATGCATGAAATTACAGCAAGTATACTAAGAAGCGCCCACTTGGATTCAATCCTGTCCATCACCTCATCATGAGAGAAAACAAAATAACCAATTAAAAATCCTGCACCATAGATACCGAATCGATATACTACTATGATTGGAGTATTAAGTACCTGTGCTGCAAGGTATATTACTGCTGTTAATGCTATGGCTACCATCACTCCTGCCTTGCCACATACATTATATAATCTATCCTTATCGAGCTTACGAATTGGAACCAGAATCAAACTGAATATCCATAATAATTGGATATACCAAAGTGGTCCTGTCCCACTAACGCACATTATTAAGAATAAGATTGGCTTAGGAACTGCTGACATCTGTTCAAAAGCACCGCTTATTAGCATATTGTAATAACCCATAGCCCATCCCCATACCAGGAGCCCGACAGTAGATGGTACTAATAGTTTGGTTGTTCTCTTTCTTATGAACTCCTTAGCCGTAATGCGGTCAAGCTCAAATCTTGCAGACATTCCTGACACTACAAACAACAGTAGCATAAACCATGGATAGACTATGTACATAAGCACATCCTGTGGCTGATTATCACTGAATGGTCCGATTATGCCATAGGTTGTGACTCCATTAAATATATAAAGTACATGATATATAACTACGATTATTATTGTGAATATACGTACATTATCCAAGTATGGCTTTCTCATAAAATTACCACCTTCGCAACTATTTTTAACATTATTATAAAAATATAAACTTTGCCTGACTACCAAGCAAAGTTTACATTTTCAACATTTTTTGTTAATAAAAGTTGCTTCCTGACTGTTTTGTTATAGGCTATTGCCTCTAGACAGTGTGGCTTATGGAAAGATACTACCTTGTCCCATAAGCACTCGTATGATTCCAATTATGAATAGATGAGCTGGATAATATACGTAAAAAAGCCATTTCATACCCTTCCATTTACCCCTCTCTCCATTGTACTGCCCAAGAAGCGGCAGTGACAGAAGCGTACACATCTGGAGAATTCCATATACCTTATCCATAAACAGGAAATATACTATGGCATACATTGCAGTCCATATCAGCATTGAGACAGACTGTTTCTTAAAGTCTCCTCTGTGTAGATATAAAAATACCGGACACATCGCTGCAATCGTGGACCAGTCAGACGGGAAGGAAACTATGCAGATTATAACAATCAGGATATACTTCGCCCAATCCGGTATCTTGTCTGTTGTAAATATAACCATCAGAACTACGGACCATGCGAGGGACCACATTACACTGGTCATATTAAACCACCCAGTAGGTATAAATGGTATGCCACCTGCGAAGTTGTATGCGAAATGTGAAATGATCGCAAATGTGAAAAGTCTTAGAATATACTTCTTAACATTCCTGGTATGGTGAAAACCTTCTGCTATAAAGAACCACATAATTGGAGCTGTCAGTCTTCCTATTACGTGCAGGCATAACACCCACCAGATCCTCTGGAAGCCCGGAAAAAGTAACCATGTGACATGGTCGATTGTCATAGCCGTAATTGCAATCAGTTTTATCCGATTAGAATTAAGTCCTCTCTTAGAACCTTCATTCATCTTATTCCCCTCATTAATAGTTATTACTGCTTAATCGATGCCTTAATCTTAGCAAAGCATCTATTGTAGAATTTAATAATGCTTCCAACCAGCAACGCAGCTATAATGCTTCCCTCGCGTACACCTGATAACTTACCAAGCGCAAGCATACAGATGATTGAGGCTACAGCAATATATACTACGTCAAAGAAAATCTTGATATTCTCATACTTTTTGCCTGTAACCTGGCTGATGGCACGATTCATGGCTTCCCCCGGCAACATTGCTACGCCGCCCATGAACTGAATCCAGATTCCAAATGCCAGCACAAGACATCCTATTAGCATTAGAATGACCTGCTTGAAATAAGTGTCTGCGGATAATCCGTTTAAAAGAAAACATGAAAAATCTGTAAGATAACCATACACAAATGCCAATACCGTCTGGATGATAATCTCTAAGGGCTTGCACTTTTTCCTGAGCAGTGCTACCTGAACAGATATCTGTATTACACTCCATAAATTGAGCCAGCTGCCAAATGACATTGCATGGTTGACCAGGGATACCGAGTATGGTATCGATGCAACTGGTGATGTTCCAAGTCCTGACTTTGCTGAAAAGGCTACACCTATGGAAGCAATAAATAATCCTGTTATAAATAAGATGTAATTGAAAACTATGTTGTTGGTTCTTGGTTGGTTCATTAGATTATCCTTTGTCTACGGTTGGGATCTGCCAGGCTTATAATAATATGTCACAAAGCAGGTCCGCTTATTAGCACATTCTTAATTATCGTTCTTAATGCTGTTAATAAACTCTTCAATCTTAGAGTCGTTGTCCTTAGCTGCTTCCTGCTTGCTGTCAAGAAGTGATACTGTATTCTTAAGATTCGGAAGCTTGTCTGCTATGGCTGCCAAACACTTATCTATCTCACCACTTGCACTTAACACAAATAACGAAGTGACCTTGGCTGCTGCCTTGTCATCCTTAAGGAATGCGTTAATTGCTGGAACACCCTTGCTGTTCCAGACTGGTGTGCCAAGTATAATCTCATCATACGAATCTATGTCTGCCTCAACAGGCTTAATCTTAGGAATATGATTCATTGCGACCTGGCCACCGCCAACAAATATCTGGGCCGCGAAGCTTTTAGGCATCGACTTAACTGTATCGACCTGGCAGATGTCTGCATCAAGTGCTGCTGCAATCTTCTTAGCTGCATCTTTGGTATTTCCTGATAATGAATAATATACTACTAATCTTTTCATTTCTGTGGGCTCCTCGTTCGTACTGTTTTTGTTTTCGCTGGGATATGGTTACTTCCTGACTTCGATGATTGCAACATCGCAGGACATTTTTCCACGTACTATTTCATATGTCGCATCTTCATATCCCATCTCTTCGAAGAACTTTTCATATGATGCCGCATCAAACTGACGCTTAAAATTAGCTCCAAGCTTCTCTAGCAGCTTTACAGCCAGTCTGTTTGTTCCTTCGTCACCATTAATATAGGTTGGAATAATTAGTTTGCCACCATTTTTGCAGAC
>JAZLFL010000191.1:0-11611 GCA_045615825.1 Lachnospiraceae bacterium | reverse complement strand
TTGGACACTAAAGAGACTCTTGTTGTTAAGTATTAGGAATGAAAAAAGAGCAGGACGCAAGTCCTGCTCTTAGTTAAATCATATTGATGTCTATCGACTGATTAGATCATATATGGCTTAAGAATCTCTAATACAGCTTCGATATTATCTTCAGCGTGAACATTTAAGTCGATTGGCTTAGAAAGGTCTAAGCTGAAAATACCCATAATAGATTTTGCATCGATAACGTATCTGCCTGATACAAGATCGAAATCATAGTCGAACTTTGTAATGTCATTTACAAATGACTTAACCTTATCGATTGAATTAAGAGAAATCTGTACTGTCTTCATATAATTACCTCCTAACTTTCATACCTTCGCCTACTATACTAATAGTGGCATGAGTAAAAGTCAATAAATAAAAATAACAAATATATTGGAGCAAGCCCATGAAAACTATCGCATTTCACAACCTTGGGTGTAAGGTTAATTCGTATGAAATGGAAATAATGCAACAGAAATTCAAGGAATCAGGCTATGAAATTGTGCCATTTGACACGAAAGCCGACATATACCTTGTTAATACATGTACTGTAACCAACATTGCCGACAGGAAGTCACGTCAGATGCTGCATAAGGCCAAGAAGATGAATCCGGAAGCAGTTGTTGTTGCAACAGGCTGTTATGTCCAGACGGATACAGAAGGCGCGAAGGCTGATGAGAGCATCGATTTGTGCGTAGGTAATAATAAGAAGGCAGAGATTGTATCAATTGTTGAAGAATATATCGAGAATAACAGTGTTGCTACAGACACGGTAATAGATATTAATAACGGAGTTGTAGAGTATGAGGACATGACTCTTGAGTCAACAGAGGAGAGGGTCAGAGCCTATATCAAGATTCAGGATGGTTGCAATCAGTTCTGTACATACTGCGCAATTCCATATGCAAGAGGCCGCGTTCGAAGTAGAAGCAAGGACTCCATCATTAGCGAGGTCAAGGGTCTGGTTGCCGCCGGCTATAAGGAATTCGTGTTAACGGGTATTCATATCAGCTCATATGGTATGGATTTTATTAGTAAAAATGATGGCGACTATCTTGATGGCAATAAGGACATAAGAGACTTAGCCTATAAGAGAGGCTATCTTATTACATTAATAGAAGAAGTTGCATCAATTGACGGAGTATACAGGGTGAGACTTGGATCCCTTGAGCCAAGAATTGTTACTGACAAGTTCGCAGACAGATTAAGCGCCATTAAAGAGGTGTGCCCACATTTCCACTTAAGCTTACAGAGTGGCTGCGATGCAACACTTAAGAGAATGAACAGGAAGTATACAACTTCTGAATATATGGAATGTGTTAATATTCTTCGTAAGTATTTCACACGTCCTGCGATCACAACAGATATTATCACAGGTTTCCCTGGCGAGACGGACGAGGAATTTGATATCACAGAGAGATTCGTTGAAGATGTTAATTTCTATGAGACTCATATCTTCAGATATTCGAAGCGTAAGGGCACTGTTGCGGCATCCATGAAGGATCAGAATACTGATGCCATTAAGGCTGCAAGGAGTGACAGACTTCAGGCGATATGTGACCGTAATAGTCTAAGCTTCAGACAAGCACATATAGGCGAAGAGATTAGCATATTAATAGAAGAAGAGAAAGAGATTGATGGCATAACTTATATGGTTGGTCATACACCTGATTACATTATGGCAGCCTATAAGAATATCGATTCCAGGGCTTCTGTTAATGACATTATCAGTGGCAAAGCGTATGCACTGCTAAAGCCTGATATTATGCTGATGTCTTGAATAATAGGGCACAATAGGGTAATATAAAGTCGGTATTTTGTATTCATTTTTTCTTAATATATATTAATTGCATGGAGGTATTATGCAGGAATTAGGTAATACACAGTTTTTCAGAGTAGAAGCAGATAAGGAGATCAGCATTAAGGATGTGCTTAAGGCAGCATTTGATGCTATGACAGAGAAGGGTTACAACCCTGTTAACCAGATTGTTGGTTACATCATGTCAGGAGATCCTACATATATCACAAGCCATAAGGGCGCAAGAAACCTTATCATGAAGGTTGAGAGAGATGAGCTTGTTGAGGAGCTTTTCAAGGATTATATCGTTAATAACAATTGGAGTAACTAATTAATGAGAACATTAGGACTTGATTTCGGTTCCAAGACCTGTGGAGTAGCTATTAGTGATCCGCTCTATATTACTGCGCAGGGACTTGAGATTATCAGGAGAGATAAGCCTACACATCTTCGTCAGACCTTAGCCAGAATTGAAGAAATAATTCAAGAGTATGAGATAGATGAGATTGTTCTTGGATATCCTAAGAATATGAATGACACAGAGGGTGAACGTGTAGAGAGGACCATGGAATTCAAGGAGAAGCTTGAACGAAGAACAGGACTTTCTGTTACACTTTGGGATGAGAGATTAACTACCGTGGCAGCCGACAGACTTATGATGGAAGCAGGTATCAGACGCGAGCATCGTAAGGACTACGTAGACCAAATTGCGGCCACTTTTATCTTACAGGGATATCTTGATAGGAAGAATTTTGACAGACAATAGGAGAGAATTGTGAAATTAGATAAGATTACATTCTGCCCAGATGGAGATGCACCAGTAGAATTTTTTGTGCTGGAGCAGACAAGGATTGCGGGCGTTAATTATATACTTGTTACAGATTTTGAAGAAGGAGACGGTGAGGCACTAATCCTAAAGGATATGTCTGATGACGGTGACAGTGAGAGCGTATACCAGATTGTATCTGACGATAATGAGCTCGCAGCTGTAGCCGGAGTATTCGAAGATCTGTTGGAGGATGTTGAATTTGTACGAGAATAATATAGAGAAGATTGCTTCCAGGCTCAAAATTATTCCACTTGGTGGACTTGAGCAGATTGGAATGAACATAACAGTCTTCGAATATGAAGACAGTATTGTGGTTGTTGACTGCGGACTAAGCTTCCCTGATGATGACATGCTTGGTGTAGATCTGGTAATTCCGGATATTACATACCTCGAAAATAACAGGGATAAGGTGAAGGGATTCGTTATTACTCATGGTCATGAGGACCATATTGGTGCGCTTCCTTATGTGCTTCGTCAGCTTAATGTACCAGTATATGCCACAAGACTTACCAAGGGACTTATCGAGAGAAAATTAGTAGAGCATGATCTGCTTGAATCGTGTGAGATCAACTTAACAGAATTCGGCGATAAGATAAAGCTTGGTCAGTTTGAAATAGAATTTATCAGAACTAATCATAGTATTGTAGATGCCGCAGCGTTAGCAATAAGCTCACCTGCGGGTATTGTTGTGCATACAGGTGACTTCAAGGTTGATTACACACCTGTATATGGTGACTCAATTAATCTTCAGAGATTTGCAGAGCTGGGAAAAGAGGGAGTACTGGCACTTATGTGCGACTCTACCAATGCTGAGAGACCGGGATTCACACAGTCTGAGAAGACTGTTGGTAAGACCATCAACAGTATATTCGCGGATCATGAAGACAGACGAATTATCATTGCAACCTTCGCATCCAATGTTGACCGTGTACAGCAGATTATTAATTCTGCGTATAAGTATGGACGTAAGGTAGTACTTGAAGGACGAAGCATGGGCAATGTTATTGAGACAGCCCAGAATCTTGGATGTATCAGTATTCCAGAGAATACCATTATTCCTGTAGAGTCACTTAAGGACTATGCACCTGAGAAGACAGTTATTATTACTACGGGCAGTCAGGGTGAAAGTATGGCAGCCTTAAGTCGTATGGCTTCAGATACTCATAGAAAGATTGCCATTGATAGTAATGACCTGATTGTATTCTCATCTCATCCAATTCCTGGTAATGAGAAGCCGGTTACCAAGATTATTAATGCACTGCTTGCCAAGGGTGCAGAGGTTATCTTCCAGGATGCCCATGTATCAGGACATGCCTGCCAGGAAGAGATTAAGTTAATCTATACTCTGATTCATCCAAAGTATGCAATTCCTGTTCATGGTGAGTATAAGCACCTTATTGCACAGGAGAAGCTGGCTATAGAGCTTGGTATGGTTGAAAAGGATGATATCTTCGTTCTCTCAAGCGGTGATGTGCTTGAGCTTAATGAGGAGTCAGCTGAGGTTACTGGCAAGGTACAGGTCGGCGGAGTTATGGTTGACGGACTTGGTGTCGGTGATATCGGTAATGCCGTACTTCGTGATCGTCAGGTATTATCAGAGAATGGTATCGTATTGGCTGTGCTTGCATATGATGCAGCCATGGGTGAGTTCGTATCTGGACCTCAGATTATTACAAGGGGCTTCATCTATGTACGTGAGTCTGATGAGCTGATGGAAGAGATGGAAGATCTGTTATCAGAAGCGGCCCTTGATATGTGCGAGCGTGGAATAACAGATATTCCTAAGATGAGAATTATTTTAAGGGATGCTCTCAGTAATTTTATATGGAAGAAAATGAACAGGCGTCCTATGATTATGCCTATCATTATGGAGGTTTAGGAAATGGCCGAGAAGATTAAAGAAATAATAATGTCCGTTTTTTCTTTGGCTGTTAAGGTTATCATTATCATAATTGCAGCAATGTTTATTCGTAAGTATGCAGTTATGGCTTTCGATTATGGACACAGAATATTCAGTGAGGAACCAATGACAACAGGCGAAGGCCGTAAGGTAAGTGTCACTATTGGTTCCGATATGAGCGTTAAGAATATTGGACAGCTTCTCGAGAATAAGGGACTTATAAGAGATGCGAATCTGTTCGTGCTTCAGGAGAGACTGTCTGAGTGCCACGATAAGATTCAGCCGGGTGAGTACGAGCTAACTACAGCTATGACAGCTGAAGAGATGATGGTAATTATGTCTGACGGATATGTTGTGCATGAGGAAGAAGAGGAGGATGCTCCAAGCATCAATCCACTTAGTCAGTCAGCAGATGATGAGTTAGCCTTAGACTTAATGGACGAAGATACTGATGATGAAGGCGTGGCAGCAGGCGAAGGATATATGCCAGTAGGAGAGGAAGCAGAATGATCGTAGAAGAGAGGATGCTTACCTTTATTAATTCCCTGGATGCCGGCAATCCGGAATATCTTAATGAGCTTGAGCGATACGCGCTTGATACATACGTACCAATTATCCGCAAGGATATGCAGGCATATCTTAGGTTCTTACTTAAGTCAAGCAGGCCTAAGAAGATTCTTGAGGTTGGAACTGCGATTGGATTCTCAGCCCTTTTAATGAGTGAGTATGCACCCGAAGCGCATATTACCACTATAGAGAATTATGACAAGAGAATTCCCATCGCCAGGGAGAACTTTGCTAAATATGGTAAAAGTGACAGCATTACGCTTATTGAAGGCGATGCAATGGAGGTACTGCCAACGCTTACGGACACCTATGATTTTATTTTCATGGATGCTGCCAAGGGACAGTATATTAATTATCTGCCAGAGATAATGAGATTATTATCTTCCGGTGGACTGCTTGTATCAGATAATGTTCTTCAGGATGGAGAGATTATTGAGAGCAAATACGCGGTAGTTAGACGTGACCGCACAATTCATACACGAATGAGAGACTACCTGTATGAATTAAAGCATATGGATGGACTGACAACGGCTATATTACCAGTTGGAGATGGCGTAACTGTAAGTGTTAAGGGATAGTCAGTTGCAGGTTATTTTTCATTAATGAAGATAAACAATCCGCCTAAGGAGTGTAAATGAGAGAAACAGAATTACTGATACCTGCCAATAATCTGGAGGTACTTAAGGAAGCTGTAATATTCGGGGCAGATGCCATATATATTGGTGGTGAGGCGTTCGGTCTTCGGGCTAAAGCCAAGAACTTCACCAGGGATGAGATGAAAGAGGGAATCGCATTCGCTCATGAGCATGGCGTTAAGGTCTATGTGACAGCCAATATTCTGGCGCATAATTATGATTTGGAAGGTGCCAGAGAATATTTCAGAGAGCTTAGGGATATTAAGCCAGACGCGCTTATCATCGCGGATCCTGGAATGTTCATGTTAGCTAAGGAAGAGTGCCCTGAGATTGACAGACATATATCTACACAGGCTAATAATACTAATTATCTGACATATAAGTTCTGGTATGACCAGGGAGCAACCCGAGTTGTATCAGCGCGTGAATTATCCCTTCAGGAGATTAAGGAAATCAGGAATAACATTCCGGACGACCTGGAGATAGAAAGCTTCATTCATGGAGCTATGTGTATATCATATTCGGGAAGGTGTCTTCTTAGTAATTACTTCACAGGACGTGATGCGAATCATGGAGCCTGCACACATCCCTGCAGATGGAAGTATGCAGTTGTTGAAGAACAGAGACCTGGTGAGTATCTTCCGGTATATGAGAATGAGAGAGGAACTTATATCTTCAATAGTAAGGATTTGTGCATGATTGAGCACATTCCGGATATTATTGATGCGGGCATTGATTCCCTTAAGATTGAGGGACGTATGAAGACAGCGCTTTATGTAGCGACAGTTGCCCGTACATACCGCAAGGCTATTGATGATTATCTTGAATCACCTGATAAGTATTATGCCAATATGGACTGGTACAAGGCTGAGATCAGTAAGTGTACCTATCGTCAGTTCACAACAGGATTTTTCTATGGCAAGCCAACTGAGGACGCTCAGGTATATGGCTCTAATACTTATATTAATGAATATATCTACCTTGGTATTGTCTATGATGTGGATGAAGAAGGACTTGCACACATAGAGCAGAGGAACAAATTCTGTAAGGGTGATGTGATCGAGATAATGAAGCCGGATGGCTTAAATGTGCCGGTTACGGTTGAGGCAATCTTCGATGAGGATGGCAATGAAGTGGAGTCAGCTCCACATCCTAAGCAGCAGCTGTATCTCAAGTTGAGTGAGACGCCTGAGGCTTATGATATTTTAAGAGTTGAGAAGCCTGAAGAGGCAGATAACTAAATCATTATAAACAGACTAGACTGATGCAGAAGGAATAGTCAGTTCGGAGGAAAAATGAACGTAGAGGAATTATTTGGCAGCAATGTATTCTCTCTCGGCACAATGAAGGAGCGTCTTCCTAAAAATGTATATGAGGAAGTACAGGGTATCATTGAGCATGGTGGAGAGATGTCTAAGGAGACCGCCGATATCGTAGCCAGAGCCATGAAGGAGTGGGCTATAGAGAAGGGCGCAACTCATTACACACACTGGTTCCAGCCACTTACAGGTATTACAGCTGAGAAGCATGATGCATTCGTTACACATCCTAATCGTGATGGTAAGATGCTCATGGAGTTCAAGGGTAAGGAGCTTATTAAGGGAGAACCAGATGCATCATCATTCCCATCAGGTGGACTTCGTGCAACATTTGAGGCAAGAGGCTATACTGCTTGGGATATCACATCTCCAGCCTTCGTTAAGGAAAGCGCAACAGGTCCTATTCTTTGTATTCCAACAGCATTCTGTTCATATACAGGCGAGTCTCTTGATAAGAAGACACCACTTTTAAGATCAATGGAAGCTCTTAGCAAGCAGGCTGTACGAATCGTAAGATTATTCGGCAATACAGAAGCAACTAAGGTTACAGCATCTGTTGGTGCTGAGCAGGAGTACTTCCTTGTTGATCAGGCTAAGGCAGAGCTTAGAGAGGATCTTATTTTCGCAGGCCGTACATTATTCGGCGCACCTGCTCCTAAGGGACAGGAGATGGATGACCATTACTTCGGTGTAATCCGTGAGAGAATTGGTGCATTCATGGCAGATGTTAATGTTGAGCTCTGGAAGCTTGGCGTTACATCCAAGACACAGCATAACGAAGCAGCTCCAGCACAGCACGAGCTTGCTCCTATATATGAATCAGCCAACGTAGCTGTTGACCATAACCAGCTTGTTATGGAGACGCTTAAGAGGGTTGCTTATAAGCATGGACTCCGCTGCCTATTACACGAGAAGCCATTCGCAGGAGTTAATGGCTCAGGTAAGCATAATAACTGGTCTATCACAACTGATAACGGTGTTAACCTCTTGGAGCCAGGCGACAGCCCTAACGAGAATGTTCAGTTCCTCTTAGTACTTGCCTGCATTATGAAGGCCGTTGATACACACGCTGATCTTCTTCGTCAGAGTGCCTCCAACGTTGGTAATGATAACAGACTTGGTGGCTATGAAGCTCCACCAGCAATCATCTCAATGTTCTTAGGAACACAGCTTGAAGATGTAGTAAGACAGCTTGTTGAGACAGGTGCTGCTCACAACCTTATTGAGGGCGGTACATTACAGACTGGTGTATCTACACTTCCTGACTTTGAGAAGGATGCAACAGACAGAAACCGTACATCCCCATTTGCCTTTACAGGTAATAAGTTCGAGTTCCGTATGGTTGGTAGTGAGGATTCCATCGGAAGCCCTAACACTACACTTAATGCAATCGTAGCTGAGGCCTTCTGTGAGGCAGCTGACAGACTTGAGGCAGCTAAGGACTTCAACATGGAAGTTCACGATATCATTAAGGAATATATGACAAAGCACCAGAGAATTATCTTCAATGGTGATGGATATTCAGCTGAATGGGTTGAGGAAGCAGCAAGACGTGGCCTCCCTAATATTCCATCAATGGTTGAGGCTGTTGGTACACTTACAACAGAGAAGTCTATTAAGCTCTTCGAGAAGTTTGGCATCTTCACTAAGGCTGAGCTTGAGAGTAGAGCTGAGATTCTCTATGAGACATACGCTAAGACAATTAACATTGAAGCTTTAACAATGGTTGATATGGCTAACAAGCAGTTCGTTCCTGCAGTTATCTCTTACTGCGGCGATCTTGCTAATTCTGTTAACGCTATGAAGAGCGCTGGCGCTGATGTATCAGTACCTTCAGCATTACTTAACCGTGTTACAGCACTTCTTAATGAAATGCAGAGCAACCGTATCACATTAAGTGATATTGAGAAGAAGGGCCAGATTATGGAACGCGGACGCGACCAGGCATTCTATTACCGTCAGAACGTAGTACCTGCAATGGATACTCTCCGTAAGACAGTTGACGAACTCGAGCGTATCGTTGACAAGGACTACTGGCCTATCCCAACTTACGCAGACTTACTGTTCGAGGTATAGTTTGTAATAGGTGCCCGTGGACTGGGGGGTATTTGTACATCACTGACTGGCTCTGGGTAGGGCCATGGTGTGTTTGTACCTCACTGACTGGTTCTGGGTAGGGCCAACTCAAACTAATATGATTAATAAAAGTGGCGACATATCGCCACTTTTATATCGATTAGCTCACATCCTGAGCTAATATGCGCACCGTTCCGGTGCAGATTTACCGAATGACTAATTATAAATAAGCTCATTAGTAATAAAGATACATGAGGCTTACTTTATTATGGACATCAATAAGCCTGTAATCCCGTTTTGATGCGTAGGCTTATGAATATAACTATCACCGTAAGCCTAATAAATAAAATGTATTACAAGGCTTACAAAAATGGAGGTGTCAATAAGCCTCAAAGGATAAAAGCAGTTCTAGGCTTACGGTTCGCCATGAAATTATAAGCCTGACAGCATAAAAACATCTCTAGGCTTACGGCTAGCCATAAAATCATAAGCCCCACGAACAAACAAGCGTGATAGGCTTAATATCTTATAGATATGGTCTACAAAAACAAAACAAATAATGATTTTTATTGCCGAAGGCTCCTGACTCACCGTCGAAGCTGTGGATATGTGGGTAACTGTCACGAAGCAGATGTATAAGTCGCGACTTATGCACAGCTTCGTATTACGACAGTTATCCACATACCCACAGCTATGATGATGGAGAGAAAAATAGTAAATAATTATATAAATTAAATAAGAAAGGGTAAGGAGAAAGAATGTACAATCTGAAAAGTTTATTGTTACAACTAAGAGCTGATTATGAAAAGCTAATTGAACAGACGAAAGGGGAATTAGTAGCGCCTCCGAATTTAAAATTGAGAACTTCGTTTGAGAATGGAAGGAATTATTATTATGTCAGAGATGCGACAGAAAAAGAGATATCAAAGCAGGAAAGATATCTTTCGAAGACTAAACAATACCTAGCCCAGGAAATAGCATCTTATGACTACGCGCTTGCAATAAATAAAGAGCTGGATCATCAAATAAAAGCAATAGATAAAGCAATTAAATATATTGATCCTGCAAGACTCACCAATATATATGACAAGATGTCTGCTGGAAGAAAAGAGCTTGTTGCTCCGTACTTTATTTCGAACGAGGAATATGCCAGTAAATGGCAGGCCGAGGAAGTAACTCATAAGTCCTTTGCGGACGGATTTTTTGAGATGTATTCAGAGCGTGGTGAGCGTGTAAGGTCAAAATCAGAGAAGATAATAGCTGATAAGTTATATAAGCTTGGTGTTCCATATAGATACGAAGCTTCTCTGAATCTTCCGGGCGTTGGTACAATTCATCCGGATTTTACAGTACTAAATATCCAGACCAGGGAAGAGATATATTGGGAACACCTTGGAATGATGGATAATCCTGAATATGCCGAAAAAGCAATAGAACGCATTAATGCTTATGCGAGAAATAACATACTGCCAGGTAATCGTCTGATACTGACATTTGAGACGCAGAGAAATCCGCTTGATGTAAAAAATCTTGAGCGAATAATAGCAACCAGAATTCAGCCAGATAATATGATCTAATTCAGCCAGATAACAAATTTTAGACCAACTAAATAAAACCAAACAAGGTCATATAAAAGTTTTTACTAGTCCCTTTTTATGCCAGTGTGCATTATAATATATGAAGACAAACTTTGATTTGTATGTGCAAAAGGGGGGGGACGTATATGTTTTGGGATAAAGTAGCCGGCGTATATGATTTTTTTGAAAATCTTTATAATAAAAGTGTATTTCAGAATACAGGGAAGTGTGTTGCCCAATATATAAAGAGCAGTGATGAGGTTTTGGAGTGCGCATGTGGCACAGGTGCTATTAGTATATATATTGCACCTGCCTGTAAGAGGTTATTAGCCTCGGACTATTCTGCAGGGATGCTGAAACGGGCGAAGAAGAAGCTTAAAGCTTATGAAAATGTTGATTACAAGGCAGTCGACATTACAGATATAAAAGAAGAAGATAGTTCTTTTGATGTAGTTGTGGCAGGCAATGTTATTCATCTGCTGCAGGAGCCGGGTCAGGCAATGGAAGAATTCTATCGTGTCTGCAAAAATGGTGGCAAACTAATTATTCCAACCTATATTAATGGTGACGAAGGAACAAACAGACTGGCTGTAAAGCTGCTAGAGAAGCTTGGAGCTGATTTCAAGCGTCAGTTTGATGCGGCATCATATGAAAAGTTCTTCGAAGAGATGGGATATGAAGATGTGACATATGAAATAGTACGTGGAAAAATGTCCTGCGATGTTGCAATCATCGAAGTCAGGAAGTAACCATATCCCAGCAAAAACAAAAACAGTACGAACGAGGAGTCCACAGAAATGAAAAGATTAGTAGTATATTATTCATTATCAGGAAATACCAAAGATGCAGCTAAGAAGATTGCAGCAGAACTTGATGCAGACATCTG
>JAZLFL010000190.1:0-16834 GCA_045615825.1 Lachnospiraceae bacterium | reverse complement strand
TACATCTGATAGAGAAGGCTACATGGGCGCAACATACCTTGTTACCCGTGAGATAGCGGACGCTTTCGAGAGCATCGACGCAATTAATAGCGACCTTCATACCAGACTGGCTGAGAAGAAGACGGTACTGGATGACCTGAATGGCAATCTTCCAATTTCAATCAATCCATCAAGCAAGAGACTAGTTGTTACAACCAGCGATTCTTCCGGCTCTAAGCCTAACTATGACTGCATAAAGGGTCAGATCTATGTTGGTGGTGTTCTTGGCTACAACGACGACAATACATATCTCTATATCAGCAATATTGATAACGCTACACCTATCGTAGCTACTGAAGCTATTGAGTATAAGGATGAGCAAACAGGACGTGCGACTGATTATGTAGGCAGAGATTTCACATATTTATACTCTTACGCTGGTGGAATCATCGGTAAGGTTAGTAGAAACGCAACTTTGGATGCATGCTCCAATACTCCATCTGGAACTGTGGATACCAAGGGTACATACACAGGTGGTCTGTGCGAGATTAATGAAGGTAAGATCATTAATTGTAATATCAGTGTGCTCGGAAATAAAGAGACTGATTATATAGGTGGTCTGTGTGGATTAAATAAGAAGACAGGAATTATTACAGAGTGTAACTTTGAGAATGCAACCATACTTGGCCGCAATGTAGTAGGTGGTATTGCCAGCGAGAACTTCGGTACTATTTCAAAAATCAAGATGACTAAGCCTCGTATGATTGTTGAGGGTAAGAAGTATAGTGATGGTTATACAGACGGCGTTACAGGATTATATGCTGCATTCAATGGTGAAACAGGTGTTATAGCGCTTGAATCTGACCTTACTAATGTTGACATTCTATCAGGTGGACGTTTTGTTGGTGCAGTCACAGGCTACAATGAGGGACTAGTTGATAACGCCAAGGCAGGGGCTTCTGCAGCAGCTAATGAGGCTAATAACGCAGCTGCTGTAGTTGTTAAAGGTAAGATTCAGGGTGACCAGGCTGTTGGCGGTATTATTGGACATAATAATGATAAGAATAAGGAACATATAGTTCAGTATTTCTTAAACCTTGGATCTGTAATGGCTCCACATGGTAATGCGGGTGGAATTATAGGTGAGAATGAGTCTAATAATACTATTCGTTACTGTTATAACAAGGGTGTTGTTACGGCTTCTTCCAGTGGTAATGCAGGTGGAATAACATCTACTAATGCAGGAATTATCTATCAGTGTTATGACTACAATTCTGTTACTGCACCTAATGGGATGAGTGCGGGAATTACAGCTATTAATAGACAAAATGGTGAAATATATGAGTGTTTTGTTAAGCCTGAATCAGATAGTAAGACTCTCACCTTCAAGTCAGCTGCTGCCGTAGGTGGTATCGCAGCACAGAATGACGGTCTTATATATCATAACACTCTTAAGAACCTGCTTCTCACCAATCCAACCGGTACTACAGATACAAGTATTGGTGTAATTGCAGGACAGAATCTTATACATGGAATTATTCGTGTTAAAAAGGATGATCTGGTATACCAGTGTAGAGCAGTTGCAGAGACTAATGACTGCCAGGTTGGTGGTGTATCAGGTACAAATGATGGATTGGTAGAGGGTATTATCGAAGATGGTATACGTCCAGTTGTTAATAATTCAGTAGAATTAGGTGCTGCAAGATATGCATCTTTAGGTGGTATCGTAGGTAAAAATACAAGTGTCATCAGGAATCTGTCAGTTGATAGCAAGATATTAGGAAAGTATGGTACTGCCACTACTGGATATGGTGGAATTGCAGGCTACAGTGGATATGCTAATAAGACTGAGCTTGCGGCTGGGCAGGCAAGACATGATGGGAAAGGTTATCCAGCAGAGATATATAACTGTACATTTGATGGAACAATGAATGTTACAGGATCGGCAGGTCTTGCAGCAAGAGAAGGTGGAATAGTTGGTATTAACAGCAGTGGTTCTAAGATAGAGGACTGTTATCTAGGTGTAAGAGATACTAATACTCAGGGCATTGAGGACAAGGTAACATATATAACTGCCGGTGATATAACAAAGAATGATAAGGGTGCAACTACAACAGATATAAACTCTTATGCATATATTGGTGGTATTGCTGGTGAGAATTATGGATGGGTTAGTGCCTGCGATAATAAGAAATATTCTACAGAGGAAGTAAAATTTATAGGTTTCTCGGGTGAGACTGCTGGAATGATTGGTTATCAGCACAGAAATGCCAAGGCAACCGGTTATATGGATGCTACAGGTAATGTACACAAGCTGACTACATCGGATAAGTGGTCTGTTGATCAGAGATGTACTGAGAATGATAGAGGTCCAGGTGGAATCATAGGATTCTGTGAATCGGCAGAGGATGTAAGCTATCTTGAGAATTATGCGGATGTAAAGAGTAATTACCCTACCAATAATAAGGCTGGTGGAATTATGTCCGTAATGGACCAGACCTTTGCAGGTAAGACGCAGTTCTATGAAGTATACAACTATGGTGATATAGAAGCCTACAGTATGGCAGCAGGCTTGGTAGGACGATTCCGTTCAGCAGGTGCAGTATTTACTAACTGTGAGAACTGGGGAAATATACATGCTGAATTACGATTCGCAGCAGGATTTACATCTTATCATTCACACTCTAATGTGGAACAGGGATTGGAATTCTATCACTGTGCAAACCATGGTAATATTTCTGCCACACATGTTTCTTCATCAGAAGCAACATGTGCAGGTGGATTCATGGGTCATGTAGACTCAACACCTGATAAGAACACAATTGATTACTTCTATGACTGCGTAAACACAGGTATTGTAAAAAAATCACCGACAGCAGCAGGCGTAGACCAGAATACAGCTGTTGATACGGCATTTGGTTCATTCATTGGTACAGCTTACAATCGTGTCTACTTTGAAAAATGCCGAAACTATAATACGTTTAATCCATGTGCAAATGGCTTTGTTGGTAAAGGTGGTGAAGAAGTTAAATATAAGGATTGCTTCGATGATAGTAATGTAGTAACAACATCTGTAGCAAATTCGCCATTTGGTGGTACTGTTTCATCTGCTATAAATTGCTATTATCTGGATGAAAACAGCGCAAGCAGATTCGACCATAATGATTATGGAGTTTACTTCAATTGGTGTAAATACATCTACAATAGGTCAATAACATTTAATACTATCGGCGATGATGGAAAAAATAAAGCAATCAATTATAAAGATATGGGTGATAAGTCCCTCTTCTTAGCTGAACCTAGTGTAGCAAATCGATTTAATAACATGGGTGGAATACGCTTTGATTTAACCTATGCTGATGATAGTGAAGGACTGGATTCATTCGTAATCTACTTCTGGAATGGTGATACTAGTAATATTCGATCTAATACAGTGAAAAATTATACTGTAAATGCAAAGTACTACTATTCAAATGGCGAGACTGTAGATATTTCAGCAACAGGAAAGGGAATATATGAAATAAGTGATGAAACTCAGGTAATTATTCAAAATCCACGTTCCGACAAAAAGCCTATTGCTATATATATTGATTTTTCAGGTGTAGCAGCATTACGTGGATTCGCATATATTCCAGCAAAAAATACCAGTGTACAGACGCCTTGCACTTATGTAGGTGAATATTATAAGACTACATTCTCTCTTAATAAGGTTACCAAAATAAATTCAGGTATCGAATCGGAAATTAAGACTATACCTGATAATAATAACAATATTGTTAAATCAGATACTTCTTATAAGTACGATCTAATACAGGATGTATTTGAGTTTGAGTGGAAAACTGCATATAAGTTCTTTAGTTTTAATGATGCGACAAAGGGCAAAGATGATTGGTTGAATATGAGTTTTGACGTAAATAATATGTCAGATTCTGACCAAATAGAATCCTTTGTATTTTATCTTGATACTTCTAGCGACAATAGTGTAAAAGTTCCTGCTACAGATATATCAATTGAGACAACTTTCTATAATTATAAAGTTGTCTTTACAGATGAAAATGGAAAGCAGGAAGAGGTTAGAAATGAAATAGATGAGGTTACAAAAGAATCTAAAGCAATAGGATACCATTGGGCTAATGATCCGGATGCATCAAGATCAAGACAAAAAATAGATGTTCCTTCTGGAATGGGTAAGATTACCAATATAACATTGCAGATTCAGGCAGCTTATTCGCGTAAGCTTAATGAAACTACGGAAGCTAAAAGGGCAGTTGAGACCTCAGAGAGCAATGTTCGTTTTAAGGGTATCTATTGGACTTCTAAGGAGCATCCAGGTGAAGAACTTAAACTAGCAACTGGTAGAGATGCACATGCTACACAAACAGCAAGTTATAAGAATTCAAGTAAGTATATTAAGCTTGCCGTAGACTATACACCTGACAGGGATAATAGAGAAAAGACATATGTGTATGTTCCATATGACTATGACAATCTTGGATTCTATATGTCATATGCGAATAATGATCCTATTAGTACAAGTTACTATAGTGATACATTGACAAGATATATGGAGTCAAAGACGAGTAGCCTGGATCAGAATTCACGTATCGATACATTCTTAGATATCGACCCTAAGATGGTTAAGATGATGATGGACAGCTATAAGTTAACTAAACTGGATAAACCTGTACTAAGTCTTGAAAGGTCGGATGGACATTATCGTGTCAGCTGGGATGCAGTTGAGAATGCCTATGCCTACGAGGTTAAGTACACTATTCAGGATGCGAGTGGCAATGTTATATATCAGTCAACTCCAACAACTGTGGGTAATATAAGAAAATTCTATGATATCGAGGTTAAGAATACGTGGGGAGAACCTGGCAATAAGATTATTGTAGGAGTTCAGGCGGTTAGTGCAGCACGCATGAGTGAACCTTCCACAACAGAATACGATTCGGATTATGCCTATATTGGGGAGACTATCGAGAAGAAAACACTCCCAGTTCCACAGGCTCATATAGAGGTTATCGGAGATAACAGGATTGTGTGTGTACTGGATAACTATGAGGAATATGTTGATGGAAATTGTACTGACTGTATAATTACCCTCAAAAAAACTACTGGAGACGCATTAATGGTAATAGATGTGTCAAAGGGAAGATATTCTATGCCTTATTCAGCCGATATATTGGGAAATGGCGATATTTCATTTAGATTTCAGGCTGAACCTAGTGAAAGTTCGAAGAATAACTTTACATCTTCACCATTTACTTCAAATATTGTCAAAGTTTTGGTGGGAACTAACCTGAAGAAGGCATCTCAGTATTGTAGTGGAACATATTACAATGGCTTTTATGGTAATGATATCGATGGAATGACCTATAACATTACGTATAAGCTTAATGCAAAAACAGGTGATGCCTTCGTTACATCAGATATTATTTCATATGATAGTAAAGTTGGTGCTACAGTAGCGTATGATCATACAACAACCCATACCGCTAATAGTACTGGTCAGGCAGAGGTTAGATTTACTGCTGAATTGGAAAGTCTGCCTCTAGAGTGGTTCGGACCACAACCAACTGAAAAAATAGTTGTACGTAGTTACATTAATAAATCTCAGAACGATTTTATATGGTACGGACATACTGTTAAGGAGGGATTCAAATTATCGGATAATACAGAGGAAAATATTGAATTCTTTAAGACAATTACGGATGATCAGTATTTCTTGGATTCGGATACCGGAAATATCCCTAGTGGACAGAACGTATGGGATGATTCGGCCAATGACTTTAAGCCAGGATATATTCTGTACAAAAATGCGTCAAATGATACATATGACCTTTACTATAACGCGACAATTGAGCTGTCGATGGAATTTGCCAAGAATAGTGCAGGTGATAAGGATGTAAATATTGCCAACAGATATCCTTATACTGACCATGCTCGTTATTCGGTTTCTTCAGTGACTTATGTTCATATGAAGGAAGCCATTAACAGTACGCAGGAAGTAAATACTTCCGATTACATGGAATCTTATTTTATTCGCAATATGAATAAAGATTATACCTTTAATGAAGGTAGATATAATCGTCAGGTTTCGAATATTGATGAGATTGGTTCAGTTCAGGAAATAGCACCTGTACCTATTATTGATGAGCCAATTGTAGGAGAAGCGAATGGCCATACGACTTATACCTTTACATGGGATAAGTTCTATCAGGATACGTTCTGCTGGGATAAAAATGCTTCAAATAACCGATATAACGTAAATAATGATAATAGTTATTTGACAGCAGTTACTACTAATGGGGTAGTTCCATCATGGGATGCATATGCACAAAAGGCTCATTATGATTCTGTTAACAAGAACAATGGAAAAATTAAGGTTATGAATGCCTATTATGATTTCTATAATACGGCGATCTATCGTGTTGAGCTTATAGGTACAACTGTAGAAGGTGATGAAGTGGTTGTTGATATTGCCAATGCAGGTCAGGAATGCAAGAAAGATTTAGGAATATATTCTGATGCAGATAATGAGCCTGTGATATTTAAAACCTTAAATAATAAAGACACCACATACCATATGTATAATTATGCCTATACCTTTGAGGATAAAGAGGACAATTGGTCAGACTACGTTAAACTGACTGCAAGAATAGCACGACAGAGCAATATGACTTCCCCAAAGGCATATAACTACAATAGTGGAAATGCAAAAAATAATACTAATAATGCTGTATTCGTATTGCCTAGATATAATACTGAGGATATTGAAATCAAGAGAAGATTCAATACTATTATCTGCGGTGTAACTAAGCATACTTCTGAAGAGGAATCAGCAAATAAGCTTCTGTATGATGTAAGCTGGGATGGCGTTACAGAAGCTGAAATGCTTGCAGACCTTGGGGGCTATTTAATTACTGCAGAGGTTACAGACCCTGATCCACTCACTCATGATGTGACTAAGACTCACTATTACAATGTAACAGATCTTGATAAGAGAAAGGAAACCATTAACCTAGAAGACTTTGCGTCCGGTGAGACAGTTAATATTTCAGTTAAGGCTATTGCTAAGGAGGATGCAGTAAAGTACGCAGACTCATTAGAGGGTGTTGCGCAGAAGATTATAATTCCAAGCAGATTATCAGTGCCAGATGCTGAAAGGCTTTCATATAGCGGTATGCCTGAATATGATGAAGATAGCGGAATCTATTTAGATACATATCAGCAGGGATACGCACTTTCATATGCAAGCGATGATCCGAACTATCAGGATATGGACAATGCCAAATTAGAAATTGCAATTGCTGTATTTGAGAGTAAGGACGATGGTCATGAGAAGGATAGGATTAAGTCAGGAGATGCACCTGAAGAAGACACTTCTACTGATTACTGGAACTCAGGAGCGTTAAAGACAATTAAGACTAAGGCAACACCTCTTGATATGAATAACATTAATAGCGGAACTCAGACTATTCTTGATATTACAGCTTCTGAGACTACACCTGGTGAATTTGCAGGTAAGTGGTTAAAGATAGCTCTGCGTGCTACAGATACAACAGCGATTAGCTCGCAGTGGTCGGATGAGGATAGTAATGATGCGACTACTAATTATGTTTGGATTCATATACCTAAGCTATTAGAGGAACCAGATCCAGAGACTGATCCAGGAGCGCTGATGTCAAGTATGAGTCTTGGCCCGGCACTTGAGACAAGGGATACAACAGGAGCCGCAGGTGATCAAGGTACACCAGGGGAACCGACGCTGCCTGTAGACCCAACTACACCGGCAGAGCCGACAGAGCCAACAGAGCCGGCGGAGCCTGTGGTACCAGAGACGCCAACTCCAGAAGTATCACCAACTCCAGAGGCGCCAGCCACTACTGAGCCGCCTGCAGAAGGTGAGTAACTAAAGTGGCACAGCTCCACAAGGGGAATAACGTTTAAGATTATAAATAATTAATAAGAAGTAAGAAGGGAGGAAAAGCGTGTGAGACTTCGTATTAATAATAAGAAGAACTCAGATGATAGCGGTGTTGCAATGATTTTTGCGCTTATTGTTGGTGTAGTCATTATGACCTTCTGTCTGATGCTGCTTATGGTGGCTTACACACTTTTTTCCCAGACTTCAAGAGTTCTGTCCCAGTCTCAGTGTAAGATTTTATCCCAGACATTGGCTAATCAGATAGCCGACAGGCTTGAGGAGATGCAGCCAAATGGAATGGCAGCAAATAACGACCTTCAGGTGGAACTTAAGAATAGAATTGCCGGTAAGGATAGCATATCTGGCTGGAAGGCAGGTAGTGAGTTAGTCTATGAGACAACTGTACCGGGCATAAGTTCATATTCTTTCGAAATAGCATTTACATATGTAGATATAATGACGACTGATGCGATGGAATCAGACTTAGCTGCCGGTGAAGCCGTTATTGACGATGATATGGAAGAAAGTGGTCTTGAAGCAGATTTTGGAGCAGGAGGGGTTAATCCTCTTATGGGAGGATATCCAGTAACTGTCAGAGTGACCTGTATAAGAGGAGATGTTTCCAGAAGTGATAGAGACATCCAGCAATATTCAACCTATAAGGATTGCACTTTAGAATAATTGGAGAACAATTTGAATAGACTATTTAGTAAGAAACAATTGAATACTAAAAATATAATGAAGGATCAGTCGGGTATGACAATGATTGAAGTACTGATTGGATTCGTAATATTGGCTTCAATTATGGCTATGTTGAGTGGAATCATAGCATTTGCCTCTAATATGTACTACGAGGCTGTTGATATGAGGAATGCCAAAGAACGTATGATGATTGACTATTATGATCATAGTATTGTTGATATACTGCCCGCCAGGAATGTGACGATTTCTCTGCGACCGGTTGATGGCAGAGGATCCGCCCCTGACCTGGAGGTGGGTGTGAAGACATTAAATACAAAGAGGCTATCAGATGTTCAGATGCACCATGATCTGGATATGGATATCTATTTTTTGACAGAAGCTAATTAAAGAAATACGAATGAAAAAAAGGTTGCAAAAGTTATTAAAACTGAATAATGCAGGAATGACTCTGACAGAGCTTATTGTATCCTTCGCACTTTTGGCATTATTTATGGTTGCAGCTACCAGAATAATTAGCTATACGATATTACTGTATCATCAGGATAAAGGTGCAACATATGGCCTTGAAGTGACAGAGATGATATCTGAAAAAGTTGTATCCATGCTGGAAAATGCTAAGCAGACTTCAGAAAAAGACTGCCCTAAGATTATAAATGATGGCTCAGCAATCAGTTTTAGAGACAGTGGCGGTGGTATGGTTACCATTGGAGTAGATTCGACTGACAGATTGATGCGTATTCATTACGACGAGATTATAAGCGAAGTTTCAGAGGATTCCTTTGAGGCAACCGACTGGCGTTTTGATAAAAGGGCCTATATGGGATACATCGTATCATATTTAAATTTCCAGAAGGCATCGGATGCCTATGGCACCGGATATGACAGCAATGTGTTAGTGATGACGATTCGCCTGTACAGTGACAGATATGGCGAATATGAGAGTCACTATATGATTTCTATGAATAATGTTGAAGAAATATTATGAATGCATCAACAGTTACACTGATTATCTTAATACTGATTTTAATTGCGATTGCTGTAATAGATGCAAGAACCATGGAGATTCCATTAGTGCTTAATATTGCTATATTTATACTGGGAATCGCATCGATATGGACCATTGGTGAACCATCAATTATTAGCCGTCTGATTGGAATGATTATTATTAGTCTGCCAATGTTAATTACTGTTTTCTTCATCCCTGGTGGGTTTGGAGGAGGAGATATTAAGCTGATGGCAGCAGTTGGATTCTTTATTGGATGGAAGTTAAATCTAGTGGCGTTTTTTCTGGCACTGATAGCTGGAGGAGCCTGTGGAATCATATTACTACTTACAAAAAAAGCAGATAAAAAGGATCATTTCGCATTCGGACCATTTCTGTGTAGCGGTATTATTATTTCCATATTTGCAGGGGATAAGCTGGTGGAGTGGTATCTTAACTTGGGACCATCACTGTTAGGTATGAGATAGAGAAAGGAAAAGAGGGTAATAGCTTGCAATTATATAAATATAAAGCAAAAAATGAACATGGAAGAAGGGTATCTGGAAGTCTTAATGCCGTGGATGAATTTGATCTGCATGACAGATTGAAGAAGGATAATCTCTATCTGATATCGGCGAGAGCACAGGATAGTACAGTGCATGTTAAACGAATCAAATCCAATGCATTATCAGAGTTTAGCAGGAATCTGGGAGAATTGATTGGAGCTGGTGTTACACTGGTTCGTGCACTCAGGATTATCGCTGATAATGAATCCCTTAGTGAAAAAGAGAGAGAGATTTACAATGCATTACTTAAGCAGATAATAGCTGGAAATTCCCTGTCTGATGCAATGGAGACTCAGGGAGATGCATTCCCACCACTTCTTATAAATATGTTCCGTTCCGCGGAATCATCAGGAAATTTGGATGAGGTGGCAATTCAGTTATCTGTCTATTATGACAAGGACTATAAACTGATGCAGAAGGTTAAGAGTTCAATGACCTATCCTAAGATTTTAGTTGTGTTGATCGTCCTGGTAGTTTCGGTAATTATGGGATATGTAATTCCTCAGTTTCAATCGCTTTTCTCGCAGATGGATGAGCTTCCGTTTACAACAACTGTGTTACTTATGATAAGTAATTTTGTTAAGACAAGATGGTATGTGATTCTGTTTGCGATAATTGTAATCTATCTGGCATTTAAACTTATCTTTTCGATTCCGGAGGTTAAGCTGTGGAGGGATAAGCAGGAACTTCGCCTTCCTGTAATTGGCAGGTTACGAAGTATTATATACACAGCACGTTTTGCGCGTACATTATCAAGTCTCTATTCGGCAGGTATATCCATTATGAGTTGTCTGCAGATTGCCAGATCGACTATTGGCAATACCTATATAGAGAAGCAGTTTGATAAGGTCATTGCGGATATTAAGGCAGGTGAGAATCTGTCGTCAGCAATTGACAAGGTTGATGGATTCACTAAGAAGCTTTCTTCCACCATTATGGTTGGTGAGGAAACAGGAGCATTGGATACAATGTTAGTCTCTGTAGCTAATCAGATGGAATACGATTCAGAGATGGCTCTTAATAGATTGGTTTCATATCTTGAGCCTGTCATGATTGTTATCATGGCTATAGTGGTTGGATTCGTCATGGTTGCAGTTATTCAGCCAATTTATGGTTCGTATGAGTCAATAACAACATATTAGTGTAGACCAGATATGTGGTTTGTTCATAAATGATAGAAAGAGGACACATGAATACAATAGTATATTTAGCCAATCAAAAAATACAGATAGTAACTGGCACAAGTAATAATTATTCTGTTTCAGTTAAAAAGTGTTATACCTTTGATGCACCTGAAGGCTGTATTATCAATGGTACTATTATGGATCCTGGCCTGTTCATAAGTTATATGAAGGATCTTTGGGCAGAGAGAGGATTACCTGCAAAGGATGTATCTCTGATAATTAATTCGACAAAGTTTATAGGCAGGACAATAACAATGCCTGTTATGAATGATAAGAAGAGCATAGAGTATATTGCCAGAGAGTATGCTGATATGGGGCGCGAAGGAGATATGATATATAGCAATATTCATATCGCTAATGCGGAAGGCAGGATGAAGAAAATCTATGTAGAAGGTATTGCCCCTGAATTTATAGCTGAGTATGTTGATATGTTCGCTGAGTTCGGTGTAAAACTGTCGGGTGTCTACTCGGCGGAGAGTACGCTGATTACACTTACTAAGAATACTGTAGCGAGAGATAATAAAACCTTCGTTTTACTTATTGCAGACAGTATGACACTAACGACTATACTCTGGATTGATGGTGCATTCTATTATTACAATCAGTCCCGTTGCTTTAATGATCCAGGGACTATCGAATATGCACAGGATATTGCCAGATCTCTTAGTCAGTTATCACAGTTTATGCAGGCTAATCAGATTGAATCACCATTAGAAATTATCCAGATTGCAGGCGTGAAGGAAGACTCAATCTATAATCAGGCTATTGCTGATGCAGGTATTACTACACCTGTTAAGTTCTTTAGCTTCTCTGATAGAGCAGGAAGTGCATCTGATGCTGATCTTCAGAATTATACGCAGGCAATAAGTGGTCTGTATGATGGTGGTAAGAATAATAATTTCCTGCTGCAGATGACACAGGTCAAAAAGGAAAAAGAAACGTCCAATTTGGGAGAAAGCTTCGTGAAGCAGATATGGGCGGTTGTCATATTGTTCTCGTTAATGGTCGCAATAATAGCATTCTTAGTTGCTGTCAATTTTGCCAGGAAGAAGGAGCTGCGTGAGATAGAGGATTACAACAGTTCGTACGAAGTCATAATGAATGCAGCCGATTACGATATGTATCAGACACGTAATGAATATCTTCAGAAGCAATATGAAGCAATAGCTTCAGTAGAGAAAAACCTTGCAAGTTTCCCTTGTGGTAACAGTAATGTGATGGCTGTATTCGAGAAATGTGCCAAGGGATATGCGGAGGTTCAATATGAAGCCTTCGATGCAAAGGAAGGAACAGTTGTTATACTTGCGAATGCGGCTAATGTCGAGGACATTAATAAGTTTATACAGAATTTAACGGCTGAAGAAGTGTTTAACAGTGTGGACTATACAGGCTATGAGTATCAGGAAGCAGCTGATTCGTGGAATATATATGTAACATGTATATTAGCCGAATCAGCAGGAAGATAGGAGGAAATCAGTATGAAAATGGAATTGACACAAAAAGATAAAAAACTACTGATTTTTCTGGCAGTCTTTGTTATCGTAGTCGGCCTTGGATACTGGGGAGTCAGGCCATTAGTCCAGGGCATAATTGATTTGGATAATGCCAAGGCTATGGCGTTAGAGATTAAAACAGTTAATGATTCTAAGATAGATGGGCTTGAGCGAATCCGGATGGAAAATGAGCAGCTTGAGCAGAATCTGGCTGCTAAAAGGAATGAGTTCTACCCGATTATGTCTGCTGATGAAATAGATAAGGCATTCACCAACAAGGTCTTAAATTATAATCTGAACTCCTATAAGCTGGAAATTAAGATGCCTGAAGGAGAGGCTTCCTTAGACAGATACCAGTATGCGGCAGCGGTGGAGGAGATAGAGGAAGAAGAGGAAGAGGATTTCACATATGTTGAAGGTACTGTGACATATGAAGAAGAGGAAGAGGAATTAGCGACTGGCATCTATATGGCAGAAATCACAATGCGTCTTGGTGGAGATGAGAAGGATCTTATAAGACTCATTGATGATTTGTCATCTAGCAAAGAAATGCATCAAATTGTGAGTTATCGTTGGGATACAAGTAATAACATTGATTTCAATGAAGATGGAACATACGAATTAGTAATGGATAAATATCTTGAGATTGTTATTGATGTTTATATGTGCGCCGAATAAGCCTAAGCCAGAGGAAATACTATGGAAATGAGAAAAAATCAAAATATTCGAATTGGAGATGTACTGGTAGAATTCGGATATGTAAATGAACAGCAGATTGCGGATGCAATTGCATATCAAAAAGAACATAAAGGTGTTCGTATGGGAGGAGCTCTGATTGAACTGAATTATATTACAGAGCATCAGATGCTTGAGGCATTAGGACGCCGTATGAATTACGATGTGGTAGATATTAGTAATCTGTCAGTGGATATTAAAGCTGTCGAGATGATTCCACGTGCGCTGGTAGACAAGTATATCATGATGGGATACAAGATAGAGGGAGATCGTTTCTTCCTATTAGTTAATGATCCATTGAACTTCTATGGTATTGAGGATATCCGTCAGATAGTAGGAATGGATATTCAGATAGCATTGTGCGAGGCGGCACCACTTAAGAATGCAATCCAGTATTATTATTCAGAAGTATCTGCCAGAAAAGCTGCGAAAAAGGCAGCAGCCAGTACAAATCAGACTATTGAGGCTCCAATAGAAATCAATATAGAAGATGGTGATGATGAGACTCCTATTATTAATCTCTTCAATTCACTTATGATGCGTGCTTATAACGCAAATTCATCAGATATTCATATTGAGCCATTTGAGGATTTTACACGAATAAGGATGAGATTGGATGGTGTTATTTCTGAATTCATGACATTACAGAAGAATATCCATAATCCATTAATTGCACGAATAAAAATTCTCGGAGATTTGGATATTGCGGAGAGAAGAGTTCCGCAGGACGGACACTTCCGTATCAGTGTCGAGGGGATTAATCTAAATGTCCGTGTATCTGTTATTCCTACAGTATTTGGTGAGAAGGCAGTACTTCGTCTTTTAGCTAATAATTCAAAAATTGATTATTCAGGTACCTTTGGTATGACTGAGGAGAATTATCATAAGGTAATGAAGATGCTGCAGGCGCCAAATGGTATGATTTACCTGACTGGTCCAACAGGTAGTGGTAAGTCTACAACCATGTATATGATGCTTGAGGAATTGGCAAAGAGGAGTGTTAATATCTCGACTATTGAGGATCCTGTTGAGAAAAATGTTGCACGACTCAATCAGATGCAGGTTAATAATGTAGCAGGTCTGACATTTGAATCCGGATTAAGAGCGCTGCTTAGACAGGACCCGGATATTATTATGGTTGGTGAGACACGTGATAATGAGACTGCATCCATCGCAGTCAGAGCAGCTATTACAGGTCATTTAGTACTTTCTACATTACACACAAATGATGCAGCAAGTTCTGTCGTCAGACTTGAAGATATGGGCGTTGAGAAGTATATGGTCGCAAGTTCCCTGGTAGGCCTTATAGCGCAGAGACTGGTGCGTAAGGTATGTCCACAGTGTGGAGAATTGGGACCAATGACTCCAGAAGAAGAGGATCTGGTAGGATATTCAATCCCAAAGGTAATGTATGCAAAAGGTTGCCGTTTCTGTAATAACACAGGCTATAAGGGACGAGTTGCAATTCATGAGATTCTGCCAGTTACCAGAGAGATTCGCAATATGATTACAGCAGGTGTAAGTGTTGATGAGATTAAGGATTATGCGGTTGAAGAGATGGGTATGGAGACACTGAAGCAGGCAGCTATTAGGCTTGTTGAAAATGGAACCACAACAGTTCAGGAGCTTGTCAAGGTATCTTATTATGATTAATACAGGTAAAGGTAATGATATGAGAGGGTTATGTAATATGTTCAAGTCAAAGAAGGAATCGAATAAGGGATTTACGTTAGTAGAGTTAATTGTTGTATTGGTTATTCTTGCAATCCTGGCAGCAATCCTTGTACCAGCATTATTAGGCTATATTGATCGTGCAAGAGGTTCTCAGTTGGAGATAAATGCGAAGAGTGTATTAACAGCAACACAGGCTGAGTTGTCTAGTCAGTATGGTAAGAATAAGGGTAACAAATTAACCGAAGATGAGATACTTAGAATTGTGAATACTGCTGACATCGATGCAGACGAGTATTCGTTTGTAATATATGTATCGGGTCGTGTATCTTCCAGTCCTAGCACAGACCACAAGGATTATACAGTATCATCAGTAGTATATACACAGGATGGTAAGACAATTACTTTTAATGGTTCATCATGGGCTGAAGAGAATAGTCCGGTTGGAACAAAGAATGCTGCTTATGTTAAAAAATAAGGGAATTAAATGATACAGTTTTCGGGACCTCGCTAGACAGTGAGGTCCCTTTGTTGTATACTTTTTAGTTGGAAAATATATGCAATTTAGGCATTTTTATCAATATGAAAGGATGTGGATGATATGACACAGTTGACACAGTCAAGAACACATACATGTAACGACTTACGTATGGAACATGTTGGTCAGAAGGTAACACTTGTTGGTTTCTATGACAACATGCGTAAGGTTAGTAAAAATTTAGGCTTCTTAATTCTTCGCGATTTTTACGGTACTACACAGTGCGTAATTGAGACAGAGGAGATGATGGAGAAGTTAAACGGTGTGAACAATGAGTCCACACTGTCTATCACAGGAACAGTAAGAGAGAGATCAAGCAAGAATGCCAATCTTGCAACTGGTGATATCGAGGTAGTACCAGAGGATATTACAGTACTTGGCAAGTGCCGCTACAATGAGCTTCCATTCGAGGTTAATCGTTCCAAGGAAGCTGATGAGGCTACAAGACTTAAGTACAGATATCTTGATCTTCGTAATCCTGCAGTTAAGGAGAAGATTGTACTTAGAAGCAAGATTGTATCTGAGCTTCGTCAGGCTATGACAGCTCATGATTTCCTTGAGATTACTACACCTATTCTTACATGCTCATCACCAGAGGGCGCTAGAGACTATCTTGTACCTGCTCGTAATCATCCTGGCAAGTTCTATGCACTTCCACAGGCTCCACAGCAGTTCAAGCAGATTCTTATGGCATCTGGTTTTGATAGATATTTCCAGATTGCTCCTTGCTTTAGAGACGAGGATGCCAGAGCAGACCGTTCTCCAGGAGAGTTTTACCAGCTTGATATGGAGATGGCATTTGCTTCACAGGAGGACGTTTTCGCAGTAGTTGAGGATGTTCTTCCACCTATTTTTGCCAAGTACGGAGTATACAAGTCAGCTTCTACAGCTCCATTTGTACGTATCCCATATCTTGAGGCTATGGACAAGTACGGTTCTGACAAGCCTGACCTTCGTATTGATTTAGTACTTCAGGACGCTACAGCTGTTATGGCTGATTGCGGATTTGGTCCTTTTGAGGGACAGACAGTTAAGGCTATTGTTGTTGATGGCT
>JAZLFL010000189.1:0-27707 GCA_045615825.1 Lachnospiraceae bacterium | reverse complement strand
ATAAAAAGATAGTAGGATATGATTAAGCTTTCAGCACTGTGAGAGGAAAAATAGTGAATATAACATTTTTATATAGCGAAACTCTTATCTTTTGTGCAATTTTTATTGTGCTATTATTAATAATTGAAATCAGGGATTTTGCCGCATCTAAGAGGGCTAAAAGGTTCTTTCTTGGGATGTGGGCTATTACACTTATAGAGCTGTTCATGGATTTCGTATGGGTGTTCGTTGATGGCAGAACAGATACTATTATTTTGAATAAAATACTAGAAACTGTTTATCTCGCTTTATTTCCATTTGTTACAACCATGTGGCTGGGATATATTGGTGAGATGTTCGATATAGCAGCATTTAAGCACAGATTAACGGGCATTATAAGTATTACTGTTAATTCTATAGTCGCCTGCATTGTAATCGCATCATGGAAATATGGATGGGTATATTATGTAGATGAAACTGGTGCCTACGTCAGAGGTGATCTGGCTTTTCTGCCAACGTGGACTATGCAGATAGGATTCGCTATTGCAGCAATGGTATTATTTATTGCTGCCTATAATTGCAAGGACGCCTATAGGAAGCAGTTGATGTATGCGCATGCAGCATATCCTGTTCCAATCATAATACTTGGGGCAGTTCAAATGCTCTTAATACCTGGTATTACTACAATTTACCTTGGATCCATCCTTGCCTTGGCTTTCCTGTTCTATTTCGCAAGAGGGAAGGCTGAGCCCGCTCTCGCTTCAATGAATGAAGATGCCATATATCATCAGAATGAGGATGAGTCTAACCAGTTTACCGAGATCATAATAATGATTTCATTCTTTTCGCTGTTAATCGATTATATGATTAACGCGAATTCAGTTGCTAATGACAAGCGTATTATATATGCGGGAATATATCTTGCGTTCGCAGATCTTATAATTAACTTTACGGTGTATTTTAATCATAACTCGAGTGATAAATATTTCTTTTTAAGAAAGTATCTTATAATGTCCAGTGTGATATTTGTCGTAGGTGGTTTTCAGGTTATATTCTCAGGTACATTCTATGTTGCAATTCCTTTCATACTCTTTTTGGCATGTAGATATTATGACAATAGATTTCTTGATATTGTTGCGGTAATGACACTGATTATAATGTTAGTACTAGGCGTAATTGGTTTTGTCTTCCTTGGTACCTTCGATGCCAATATGATAGAACTGTATCCTGGCACAAACATTACCATCCCACTTAATTCAACATGGGTAGGAGATGGTATTAGAGAGCTGATGATTAGCAACAGGGGGGCTATTAAGGGATATGCGCCTAACTACATATTCGCATGTGGAGTGGAGTATGTATTAGTATATCTGCTAGCCAAGGGAATTAATGCAAGTGGCCGAAAAATGCTTGTAAGGGCAGCTACACAGGCTAAGGAAAAAGCGATTAGAGAAGAGGATTTGTCTATTGCCAAGCATATTCAGACATCCATGCTGCCACTTAACTTTAACGACTTCAGTGCTAAGGATGAACTTAATGTGTATGCACTTATGCATGCTGCGCAGGAAGTAGGTGGAGACTTTTATGATTTCTATGCAATTGATGAGGATAATGTATGCCTTATAGTTGGAGATGTATCAGGTAAGGGCGTCCCGGCAGCATTATTCATGGTCAAGGCACAGACTACAATAAGAGGACTATCAGAATTCAAGCTTACACCTGCTCAGATACTTACCAGGGCTAATAATATCTTAAATGAGAGAAACGAGGAATTGTTCTTTGTTACAATCTGGATGGGAATTCTTAATCTTAAGTCTGGTAAGCTATCCTATGGAATTGCAGGTCATAATGCGCCACTAATCTATAGACATAATGGCAAGTATGAGTATATGAAGAGGGAACTGGATATAGATGATGCTGACAATGTTGCGGTTGGTGTAATGCCAGATATGCGTTATTCGGATTTTGAATGCCAGATTAATCCTGGAGATAAGATACTGCTGTATACGGATGGTGTTACAGATGCCATGAACATACAGAAGAAGCAGTTCGGTGAAGACAGACTCAGGGATTATCTTAATGTGGATGTTGTGCTGGGCGCTGATCAGACAGTAAAGGGACTTAGGGACGCAATCCGCGAATTTGCTGGTGAGGAACCGCAGTTTGATGATATTACAATTTTATCAGCTGAATTTAAGGGATATAAGTAAATTGATAAAAAGAGCATAGTAGTATAGTATCTATTAGGGGCAATAAGGTTTTGGCTGATTAAACAGGAGAGATATAAGGTGAATATTCAGTCTGTTGATTTAGATAAGGAACAATTAAAAAAAGTACTTCCTGAAAAAGTATATGGAATACTGAGTAATAAAGGCACATATGTGTTCGCAGCATTAGAAGAAGAGAAGATGCTTGGAATAGCGCTTATAGAGACATCATCCCGTGATGAGGAGTTCATTATTCAGTATATGTCATTATTAGATTCTAACGATGAGAGTATATTGACACAGCTTGTTGAGCATATCGAGAATGTATGTGTTGAGACAGGTTGTGGCAAGATGGTATGCCGTGTATCAGGTAATTCCGAGTATATGGATATGTGCGACAGGGTACTATCGGGACTATCATATGATGTGACTTTTAATAAGGGACATCATATGGTATATAATCTTAAGACAATCAAGGATACACTTTTCTTTAACAAACTTGAGCAGCTTAAACCAATTATGGCTAAGGTTAAGTGCTATAATGAACTTGATATGAAGCTGTTGTCACAGTTTCGTGATAAGATTAAGAAGACGAGAATCGTATCGGATAATTATGCACCAGATCTTGTGTTTGCTCAGTACTATATTAGTGATGGTGAAATAAAAGGCTTCATGGACATCAAAGAGGTTGAAGAAGGAGTACTTTTGTTAACAGATTCATATGTTGAGGCTGATATTAAGGATAAATACATAGCCCCTGCAATGATAGCGTCGGCTGTTAAGGTTACTAATTCATTCTTACCTGATGACAGCGTGCTGATGTTACAGACTTTTACCAATAATATGTATGCTGGCATTAATGCATGCTTTGGTGAGCCTAAGATTGATGAGCCAATACAGGAATACCGTAAGACTTTATAAGAATGGAGTTATGTGATGATTATTAATTCGAATAAGGAAGGCGAGACACTTACAATCAGTCTGCAGGGTATATTTGATTATGCAGCGGCCTCAGAGTTCAAGGAATACACTAAAGGGGGCTATATGGGCGTATGGGACCTGGTGATTGATATGGCAGAGCTTAGTTATATCTCATCAGCAGGTATGAGAGTACTGCTTGAGAGTGAGCTTATCATGAAAAAGCGTGGCGGAATGAAGCTTATTAATGTTAATGAGGATGTCATGGGCGTTATTAAAATGGCAGGCTTCGACAGATTTTTAAATATCAATTAATTTTTTTAAATTAATTTTTCAAAAAACACTAAAGTCCATCAGGAAAGTAGCCGAAGAACTATATGTAATATAATATTTACATGGCGGAAACGGATTTCGGCTTACTTTCTCAAGGATGGAGAACAATTAATGCATGCGCAACTTTTGACAGGGTGCGCTATGTTCTATTACAATCCATGTCCAATCGGACAGTAATCCCAATTCGTGAATTAAATACCGCTATTATGGGGAAATGCTATGAGAACTAATACTATGGCTTTTAATATGCAGAATCCTTATAAGAGTAATGCGCTATATTCCAAGAAGAATGCGGCGATTCCGACTAAGACTCCTGATAATGTTAAGAAGGATATTAGAGAGGTCAAAAAGATTTTCAGAGAGATGAAGGACGATAGTTATGCTACGGCTAATCGTACAGTGGCCGGCTCTCACATCGGAAGTATTCAGGACTATAGCAACACTATAAGGACTCAGAGACAAAAGGCAAAGAATACATCTAATAGCCTTAAGAAACTGAAATATCAGTTCAAGAATATATCGTCTAAGATACTTAGAAGCAAGACATCAACTGCCGCAAGGCAGGTGGAGGGTCAGGCCAAGAGAGAGGTTCTCAGGCTTAAGCAGGAGAAGATGAATCCGGATGTGGATACTGAAGAACTTGATGCAGCAATCGCTCATGCTAAGGCAATGGAGAGGGTTGCCAAGAAGAAGGTTAAGCATCTTGAAGCGGAAGAAATGGCTAAGGCGTCCGGTGGCGTTGGACTTGATATCGAGCTTGAAGAAGAGCTTAAGGAAAAAGATGAAGCAAATGAGGATATCGACGAAGCTGAAGCCTTAGAGGAATATCAGGAAGGTTATCCTGACGAGTATCCATATGATGAATTAGAGGACATCGACATATCAGAGCTGTTGGATAATCTTGACGAGATATTATCCAATATGGAAGGCATAAGCGAAGATATGCTTACCGATATGACAGGCGCTTTAGAGGATATGATTGATGAGATGGCAGAGTCAATGGCAGATATGCTTGAAGAGATGGGACTTGGTGAGCTGTCTGAGGACTTAGCGGCGTATAAAGGGGACATGGAACCTGAAGACCTTAAGATGATGAAGATTAAGCATCGCAATAAGGAGATGAAGGAGATTGTTCAGGCAGATGCCGAATATCTGAAAGCTGTGTTCGATGCTTTAGAGAAGCAGAAGAATGGTGATGCGATGGCAGGTAGCCTGCGTGGTAGTGCAGAAGGATTGGATAGTGGACAGGCAATGCCAATATCTCAGGTGGCAGTGATTACAGGAACGGCGGATGTGGCAGTTCCTTCGATAGATATAACATTGTAGATATTAAGAAAGGTGAGGGCAATTAAGATGACAGGTGGAATATCAGATTCAATTAATAACCAGGCTGCGTATGTTAAGAATGATGCAGAGAATGTACAGAATATCAGGAAGAATGCAGATTATGGCAGAACAGTAGGAAAGCCAGCACTTAGTGAAAAAGGTGCTGAATACTATGAGCAACTTAAGAAGAAATATGGTAATATGGATTTTATATTAGTAAGCCGTGATCAGAAGGAAAATGCCAAGGCTATGGCAAGCAGCTTCGCTAATCCATTCAGAATGGTAGTGCTTATCGACGAGGATAAGATTGAGAGAATGGCTACTGATGAGGATTACCGTAATAAGTATGAGGGCCTGATTGCCAATGCGGCAGCAGGACTGAGTCAGATGAAGCAGTCCATGAGCAGTTCACAGGCTAATAATATTGTGGGCTATGGACTTACGGTTAATGATGACGGAACAACTGATTTCTTCGCAGTTCTTAAGAAGTCTTCTGAAGCACAGAAGGAGAGGATTGAGAAGAAGCATGAGGCTAATGTAGAGGCTAAGAAGGCTGAGAAGAAAAAGGCAGCTAAGGAAGCCTACGAAGAAAAAATTAAGGCTGGTAAGGAAGAAGTCCTTAATGAAGAAGACGTGGATATCATAATGGCATCAAGCATAGAAGAGCTGATGAAGAAGATTGATGATTATAATCAGAATTCCAGAATGAATTCTGTTATGACCGATGCTGAGAAGATGGTTGGTCAGAATTTCGACTTCAGCTGCTAGGAAAGGTGCAGTGAACCGCGCATCCAGCATATGTAAGCAGCCTTAGGAGTAATAAGACTGAATGAAGATTAGACATAAGATACTTATTTTTATACTGTCCATAATGCTGATACTATCTACATTGCTTATAGTAGATCTTTTTCTCGTAAGCCGCTTGCAGATTAATGTTAGCAATCAGATGATTGAGAAGATGACGGAGGATGTTGAGGATCTTGTGGTTGATGAATCAACTGATATGTATGCTAATCTTGGTGAAAGCATAGGTGAGAAGGAATTCGAACTGATTGAACGTTCCATCGATTATATATATGGCAGAATGGCTCTTGAAGCAGAGGTAATGCAGAAGCAGTTCAGAGCTGGAGATGATGAGGAGGATGTACTTAACTGCGCTAGGGATGCATGGGCTGAATATACCAAATTAGCTAATATTAACATTAACACCTTCATTGCTACATCTTCTGGTAGGGTAATTAATCTTGCGGGTATAAGACCAGAAACAACCGAAGCCGCTCTGGCGGAAGATTATGTTATTGCCTCGAAGTTAGCTCGAGGCGAGAATGTTAATAGTGTAATTACTGATAATAATGGTGAATATTATCTGAGCATGGCTGTTAGTTATTCTGATGCAAATGGCAAGACTGCGGGCGCGCTTGTCAGTCGTGTACCTTTTAAATTATTCTCATCTTCCTTAAGCAAGAGTGTTGTTGGTGAGCATGGCAGAGCTGTTGTAATTATAGATGATGACAGCTATGCGCCTGCGAGTGAATTCCTGCCCGAATCGGTTGCTACAGATGAATGGAAGTCTCTTATTGACGAAGTGATTGATAATAGAGATGGTGCCACATGGGTCACACTTCCTGAAGACAGATACTATGTCATATACAGGTCATTCACACATACCGACTGGAAGCTTTGTATATTCATAAGTAAGATGGATATGGATAAGCAGTCTGTAGAAATTAAGGAAGCGATCGCAGAGACTGCTGACGATATGCATAATACAGTTGACAGAATAAGCAGTGTGCTTATTCGTGCAATTATAATACTTGTAATTATCTTAGGATTGGTTGCAGTATGCGTCACTTATCTTTTTGCTCAAATGTTCGTACGACCGCTTGATAAGCTTATTGCGGGAGTTAAGAAGATTGAATCGGGTGACCTTGATGCTAAGGTTGAGGCTAATACCAGTGATGAGATTGGTGAATTGGCAGATGCATATAATGATATGACGATGGCTCTTAAGCATCAGATGGAAGAGATTAAGTCCATGACAGCTGCAGAGGAGAAGAGCAAAGCTGAGATGGCATTTGCCGCAGATATGCAGAGGGGAATGCTTCCTGCTGACAGAATCTCTGATGAGAATGTTGAGGCTAGTGGATATTATAGGTCTGCGAAGGCTCTTGGTGGAGATTTCTATGACTACTTCTACATTGATGATAGCCATGTGGCTATTATTATTGCTGATGTGTCGGATAAAGGTATTCCTGCGGCACTTTTTATGACCAATGGACATTTGCTGCTTCATGAAGCCTACAGAAAATGCGATGATGTGGCTAAGAGCCTGATTGAAGCGAATGATATTCTGTCAAGGAATAATGAGAATCTTCAGTTCATTACGGCATTTGTATGTGTAATAGATATTACAACGGGTATTGTGAACTACGTTAACGCAGGACATGAGCATCCATTAATTCGAAAGGCTGATGGCAGCATAATAGAGATTGATACCGAATCAGGAGTGCCTCTTGGAATCAAAGAAGGTTATCAGTATACTGGTGGCAGCATCACTCTTGATGAGGGAGACAGTATATTCATGTACACAGACGGTGTTGTGGACTGTGTGAACTCCGAGGGTGAGCATTATTCATATGAGATGATGGTGAAGGCTCTTCGGAATGTGAAGACAGATATTATATACGAATTACTGGATATAATCGAGGAATATTCCAGTGGGGCTGCTCAGTTCGATGATATCACTATGATGAGCTTTAAATTAAAGAAAAGAAAAAACTGAAAAACTGATTATAAGTGGTGCGAATCTGGTGATTTGCATCACTTTTTTTGTACTTTTTTAGTGTCTCATTCGTATTTGTCAGTATCTTGTCATAGTCTATATGTATAGTAGAGATGTGATATAAGGATATTTTTGCACCTTTACGTGGCATATGTAGTATATGCTGATGCGAAAGTTGGCTAAAATATACAAATAATAGTGTATTATGGTGCAAAAATATAGTATAATTTATAAGTATTATTGTGCGGAAATCTACGCACAATTAAGGCGTTAATTTTTTATTTGTTAGGAGTAAGAATATGAACAATGGTCAGATGTATCCCTTCCAGAGAAACCGCTACTATGCGGGCAAGCTACTGACTTCTGCAGACTTCCAGGCAGAGCAGGATTATTTCAACAACAAGAGCAGATTCATGAATCAGTTAATGTATGGATCTGGTATTGTATGCGGTCTCGGTATTATCAGCCTTGATGACTTGTCAGTACTCGTAGAGAGTGGTGTGGCAATTGATGGTCTTGGCAGAGAGATCATACTTGATACTTCAGCTGTTAAGAAGCTGTCGGCAATCGAGGGATTTGATCAGACTACTTCGGATGAAGTGAGTCTATGCATTAAATATAACGAGGAGATGGCTAACTCTGTATATGCTGTTAACAGAGGACAGAGTGGCAATGAATATGAGTATTCAAGAATCAGTGAGAATTGTCAGCTCTTTGTAGTGGATAAGTCTGTTGCTGATTACCATTATGAGATGGAGACTGAGTTCCTTTCTACTGGAACTGTATACTCAGATGAAGACTTCCAGGTTAATATTTCTATACCAACTACTGTATGTAAGGGACGTGCAGTGAAGATGATTGTAGAAGTACTTAAGTTATCGGATGCACCTAATAAATTAACAGTTCATGGAACAATCCAGGTTCCAGGCTTCCTAACAGCTAATGATACACAGGAGATTCCACTTAATATCGAGTCAGTTACACTTGATAAGGATGAGAAGCTTATAAGTGAGTATTGGATGACTACACAGAAGTCAGAGGAAGACAGTACAACACTTATTCTGAAGAGCGGTACAGCTCAGGCATTTGTTAATGACGCAGCTGTAAGTATTGACACAGGCTTTAAGCTCAAGGTTTTACTCTCAGACATTCAGCCAAGAGAGCTGGTTAACAGAGAGATTGGAAGATTAAGCCTTGAGATGCGTGGCATGGGCGGATATGAGGAATATATCAGATTAGCAGATATTACTCTTATCAGAACTGCTGGTGCATATGTAATAGAGAAGATTGAAGAGGGAACAGTTAAGAAGTACATTGGTACACCATCTCAGAGCATTCTTCGTGGCGAGTATCTTGATTACTTCTACAAGGAAGGCGAGGTTAAGCGCCCAGCTGTTGCACAGAGTGCAGCTGTAGCTGTCAAGGATACAAGCACTCGTGGTGCTAAGGGACCAGAGATTGCCTCAGGTATTATTGAGATTCCACTTGGTGAGAATGCAAGAAAGGGCGACCTTAGGTACTCAGGTGAGATTGTTCACGGACTTGGCAAGGGCAATGTGTATGTCGAGATCGGTTTTGAATCAATTGCGGAAGATCCAGCACTTGGTGCTAATGCTAAGAGCACAATCTATGGTAATGTGGACCTCTTTAGAAATAATAAGGGTGAGGCACCATTAGTTGAGACAGCAATAAAGGTGCTTAATGATAAGGGAAGCTTCGTTGTAGCAGCTAAGCTTTTAGAGAATGTTGATTATCTTGTTCTCACATTCAGATGGGTTGCTATTAAGTTCCCAGCAGGCAATGAGCTTGGAATTGATATGGACTACACAGGCAAGTCAATCATTCCAGAGACTCCTACAGTAGTACTTGATGTTCGTCAGAGCCACTTCTTCGGTGTCAGATTCGACAACATGGAGAGCTGCTCACTTATGTATGAGCTTACAGAGGAAGGCAGTGGTGAGATTACTACAGATGGTGTATACACAGCTCCTAATAAGGAAGGTGTATACGAGATTCGAATCTACTGTACAGATATGCCAGTTATATGCGCTTATGCATATGCAATTGTTAAGAAACAGATTGTTCCTGAGGTAGAGGAACAGATGAAGGAAAAAGGATCGGTATTAGATGAGATTTCAATCTGATAAGATGATACTCAACTGCATACAGACAGTATTAAGCAGTGATAAAGCCGAGGTTCATGTATGCGTGGATGAGGCTGGGGCAGGTGATTCCACCTATACTGTGATTGCCATAAAGGACCACACACTTTCCAAGCAGATTCTTGTATCAGGAATGGAAGAAGACATTGATGAATCGGAGTACCTGATTGATCATTTCGCTGCTAATGGAATGGATATACTGGTATTCCCATATGCACAGAAGCGACCACTTCTTAGGTTCTACTTTGGTAATGCATTAACTCTTGAACAGGCAGAGGATGTCTGCAGGAATGTTGTTCTTACAGCAATTCAGTGCAGACTGCCATCGCCGATTCTGTATATGGTTCTTGATCAGGATCTTCTGCAGCTGTCCAAGGATAGAAGCGTATACATATCCTACGAGTTGGATTTTGATAAGTTCGATCCTGGCAAAAGTGAGAGCGACTGCGTTGTTCTCTGCGCCAAGCTCCTAATAGGGCTGCTTGAGGGTAAGACGACACAGAAGGCTATTACTTACCAGCTTCTTAAGAAGAGATCTAAGAGCCAGGGTTATATAAGCTTTGCCCAGTTGTATAAGGACGTAATCATGTCGGGTTCACCGGGTAAGAAGAAGGGCATTATTGCCAAGCTTCGATCCTGGTTCATTAAGAATAAGGACAGGCTGTTTGTTCTCCTTATGTGGGTATGTATAGCACTTGCGGTAATAGCACTTGCATCACTTATCACTCAGCTTATTATGGGTGATGTGCCTTGGTTAAGGGTATTTTTTAACGGATTCAAGATAATTGGTACAGAGCATCTTAATGTAGCGGAGTAGATGCATCTTACAAAGGATTAATATGAAGAAATATATTTGGATTTTTGTTTGCATAATCTGGATAGCTGTGATTGGTCACAGCGCATATACTAACCTCTGGCATGTTGGAGATGATAGTACTTACACAACTGCTAATGATACAGCCTATGACAGCCAGACCGATACTGTATTCGTAACAGACAATGTTGATCATTCGGGATTCGTCTATTCTATTGGACCTAGCTGTAATATTAAAGCGATCTTTAGTGCTGATGATTATGCCGAGGAGACATATTGTGATGAGCTTCTCTACAAGGGAGGAGAGCTATATACGCTGATTTATGGCAAGACCAAGCTTAATAATCAGACTGTTAAAGCATACAGCTTTATCCAGCTCGATCCTGTAAGTCTGAAGCCTCTTGCACACAGCAACTGGTTCAGAACATTTGAAGGTGGAGAGATTCATAGCATTAGCAAGGATGACAATAATTTCTATGCGGCTGAGATATCGTCCGATGATATGCAGGCGAGAGTATATGCTATTCCTGTTGATAGCATGAAAGAGGTTGCTAAGGGAGATGATAATAATATTCGTAATGTATCAACTATCAGATATTCTGCATCAGTTGAGCCATCTGAAGGATATTATTTCGTATATGCATCTTACGAGAATGGACAGATCTCAACAATGGAGAATGGTAATGGTCTTATAGATGACGAAGTATTTGATCCTTACGCAGCTCAGAGATTCGAGCATAAGAGATTCACACCTGCTCAGATCGTTATTATTAATAAGCACAGAGTTCATCGTTATGTACTTGCGGTACTTGCAGGAATACTATTTATTCTTTCACTTACATTCTTCTTAAGACAGCGTAACAGAGTGGCATATCTAATAGCATTATGGGAGGTAATGCTTGCGATAGTATTAGGCTTCTCGGTTGACAAGCTTGTTGACTGGAACAACAGAACAGACTGGAGTGAGGTTCTCAGGTTCGTAAGCTTTACAGTTAGTGATGTCAGAGCCGATTTGGATGAACTGGAGTCGCAGTTCGAGAATACTGAGCATTATTACAGATCAGAAGACTTCAGGGCAATTACCAAGAGACTGCGTCAGCTGGTTGAGAACTATGGTAATGGTGAAGTACTTAATAATGTGCTTAGCATTACTTTACTTGATAATAATGAATATCACGTAGTGGCATCTGCCAAGGGAATTAATAACTGCAGCCTTGATAAGCTCTATGGTGATGAGGCAGTTGATCTTGCTGCAGATGTTCACGAGTATGGGGCAAGTAATACAAGCAAAGTTGCTATAGATGGTAGAACATACTCACTTGTTTGTGTAGGAGAGAAGGACAATCTTAGTCCATCATCCCTTTTGATGGCTGTTGTTGATCAGGCAGGATCGGATGAACTCGCTGGTGGTGAGATTGCATGGGTTATAACTCTTGCAGTATTATTATTCATTTTTGGCAGTATTGTAGGAATTCTTATTCTTAGAAGACAGGCCAAGGACCTCAGACTGTTAGGCAATACAATGATGAATGTATCCCAGGGTGGCGTAGGCATTAAGAAGCCTAAGACTCTTGGTGAGGATATGTCTGATATGTGGTCAGGCCTTATGGATATTGACCGTAATATCAAGAATCTTAATTACATTAAGTATCGAACCTTCGAGGCATATTACAAGTTCGCACCAAAGTCAGTAGAGAGATTACTTAATAAGACTTCTATAACAGAGGTCAGCTCAGGCGACATTGTAAGGAAGAAGGGAACAATCGTACTTATTGATACAAGTATGAATAATCTTCTTCTTGGTATGGCTAAGATAGATCCAACCTTAGACAGAATAGATGTATCATCTCAGGCTAAGGAAATATTAGGCCTTATATCCAAGTATCAGGAAGAGAATGTTGCCTACAAGATATCGGTAGCAAGTGATATGTCCGAGATGGATATGGTTATGCCTGAGGATGCTAATAAGGCATGTGAGGTTGGTATTGAACTTAGCCACGCATATGGTAAGGTTGGTAACGGCGTATGCATCTTCATGCATTATACAGATTATATTTATGGAGTAACGATTGCAGAGGATGAGGCAACACAGTATCTCTTATCCGCAGATATGATGCGTATTAAGAGCAGATTACCACTCCTTAATGAATTAAAGCTTTCTATGGTTGTTACTGGTGCGGTTTTAGACCGTGAGATGGATAAGCCTAGTAGCAGATACATTGGTTACTGGTTACTTGGTAATGATAACAGGCTTGACCTGTATGAGATTCTTGATGCATGCCCAGATGAGATCAGACATATGCGTGAAGAGACTTTGGAACTGTTCTCTGAAGGCATTGAGCTCTTCTATGATAGTAACTATTATCTGGCACGTAATAACTTTGCAAAGGTTATTAAGCTTGACCATAGTGATGCTGTAGCAAGATGGTATCTGTTCACATGTGAGAAGCATCTTGATGGTACTTTAAAAGTTGGAAACTATGAATTGAGTGAATAGGAGATAGCCGGTGGGCGATTTATTTAATACCTTTCTATCGTCAATTAAATATCAGTTTAGCCGATACGTTAACAGGTTCAGAACTCTTACTTCCAAGACTTATCTTAAGAATAAGCTTTGGGGCAAGATTAAGCTGTTCTTTACCAACCTGTTCGATGTCAAGCCAAAGGACAAGAATGACTATTATAGAATATTTAACTGGCTTGTCAGTAAGCGATTAGCATATCTCATTGTTGTTATTATAGGAATTGTCAGTGTTTCCTTCTTATATAGGAATAAGGAGAATTTCTTCGGTACAGAAGACGATTCTATAAAAAGTTACAGTTATTCTTCAGTTTTATTGCGCTTTGCAAAGGGTGACGTTCGTATAAAAGGTAAAGGAGGTTATCTTGCATACGAAGGTAACGTAGAGAAGGGCAAGGTTACTGGTAAGGGTAAGCTGTACAACCACGATGAGAACATCCTCTATGACGGGGAGTTTGATTATAACGAATACAACGGCAGGGGAACCCTTTACTACCCAACAGGAACTGTTAACTATACAGGTGACTTCGTTGATAATAAGTTCGATGGTGAAGGCACTTTATATAGAGACAGTGGTAATGTGTGGTACAGTGGTGGCTTTAAGAATGGCATGATGGATGGTACCGGATCGCTATATAACATTAGTGGCAGCCAGATATACACTGGTGCATTTGCTGCTGATAGTCTTGTATATTCAGCATTGATTGGTAAGACAACAGAGGAAATATCCAATGCCTATACAGGATCAAGAACACTTTTTGAGGGAGACGACTTCTTCAATGTATATATGGAAGATATAGATGCCATATATGAGGGCGTTACTAATGAAGATGCATTAGATGATGCTGTGAAGGTTAGAGCTGTATATGTCCTTCAGGATTATTTCAAGACAGGACGTTCAGAGTTAAGAACAATAGATGATCTTAGAAGCTATTTTGGTACACCGCTTTATGCAGGTGAATCGAACATGACTCAGTCAGAGGCACTTGCAATATCACAGATAAGGAAGACAACAGGTGATAAGTATTTCGGTGATCCTGAGCTTATGACCTCCAGAGTGTTTGATGATGATTATAAGATAGACGGATATAAGAATTATGGCGAAGTCTATATTGAGAGTTATATGTATGGTGGAGCAACATATACCTTCGTATTCGGGGGCAAATCCGATGACAACTTTGGCTTCTACTATATTTCTAATAATAAGTAATTAAGGGTAAGCATGAGAGACAGGAAGAGATTAAGCAACAGAATATTGAGTACGCTGTTAGCTGTAGCAGTGGCTGCTTCTGTGATGCAGATTAATCCTTTGGAGATTCATGCGGCAGGAAACAAGCTGACCCTGTCACAGGCCAAGGCTATGGCAGTGGCTAACTCGGATAAAATGGATGGTATCGAGACTAAGATTATGGCTCAGGAGGCCAAGCTTAAGTCGGCAACCAAGTCCATCGCTCTTAAGCAGAAGAATAGATCGACGACAAGATATTCGCCGTTACTTAACTTTAAGTTCCCATCTGACGCTAGCGGAACTACTAAGTATGAGGAAGCAATTAAGCCAATTCAGATTCAGACTCAGATGGATATTCTTAATCATCAGCTTACAGACCAGAAGCTGGAAGAATATAAGAAGGTTAACGAGCAGTTCGTAACAATTGTATCCATGCAGGAAAGAATTGATTTCAGCGAGGCCAGGGTAGAATCCTACGAGAGAACGATTGCCAAGAATAAAGCCAGACTCTTACTTGGTGAGGCCAAGCAGGCAGATATAGACACAATGGAGTCAAAGGTTACAGAGCTTAAGACTTCAATTGCTAATGATACATCTACATTGGAGAATGCTAAGAAGAAACTGTCGGAAGCTATTGGAATGGATGTTACAACTCAGTACACATTTGAGAATCCATACGTACAGAGCGAGATAACAAGAGATGTACTTCCGGACCTTCAGCAGTATACACTGGATCATGATCAGACATACTACACAGCCTGTGTTAATGAGACAGAAGGAAAGGTAGCACTTAATACATGTGCTGGTATATTAAAGAAGAGATTCGGTGGCAAATATAATACAATAGCACCTTACGTGAATGCAGCGCTGTCAGGCAATAAGATTAAGAAGAAACCTTTCAAAACAGACTATGATAAGTTCCTTCAGCAGATTGACAGCCCATGGCAGGGCGTATATAAGATTAGTCTTTTGTTCTTCTCAATTAAGATTCCTAAGGAATGGTTCAAGGGTGACCTTGATGGTATCAGATATATTGAGGATGATCCTTATGCAATGATGGATCTGACTCTTGACTATGTTGATAAGAGACATGAAAAGGAAGAGACTGAAAAGTCAGTACTTGAGCAGGTTGAAGACCAGTTCAATACATATGTTTCAGTTAAAAAGGCATATTTTAACTATATTGATCTTGTTGCGAAGGCTAAGGAACAGTTGGCAAAGGATGGTACAAGCAACAGACTTGGTGAACTGACCTACTCAGAGTATCAGTCTTCTCAGGATAGCTTCGAGACACTTCAGAATGACTTACTTCAGTCATTAGCAGACTATTCGAACTGCCTTATAGAGTTCGACAGACTTACATGTGGTGGTATATCAGCATACTTAAGTGGTAATGGGCTTAATTCCTTTGCAGCAGGCAGTGGTACAAGCTACATTGATGAGGAAGTGTTAAATGGAGCTTACTGCTATGTACAGCCTATAGCCCAGCAGCAGGCATTTGTTATGAATGTTGTGCTTCCGGATGACTTTGGCACAGAACTGACAGACTTTGAGCTGTGGATAGATGGCACTAAGGTAGGAGATAAGACTCCTATTATAGATGGACAGTTAAGACATCTTTGGATTGATACACAGAATACTAACAACAAGGCATTAGTCAGATTGTACAACGGAGATGTGGCAGTTTGTGACTGTGATATTGATCCGTCACAGTATAGTAACCCGCTTAAGGTAATTACTAATTACAATGTATCAAGAGTACCTAATGCGGATGTTGGTACATATGAGCTTAAGATCTCTGATTCAGGTAACTTCTCGATTCTTACTGTTAATATCAACGATGGTGAGAAGGTTGCTTATTATAGAATGAAGCTCGATAACCAATATATTAATGGTGAAGGCAAGATTGATGTTAAAAAGCAGTTCAAGTATCTTGGTGTATTGTCAGAGTCACTTGATGATATAGAGATTGAGTACTTTGATAGTGCAGGTAGCAAGATAGACACTGGCTATTTCGATACAACGAACTTAAAGCTTAAGAGAGATTTGGAGTAGATTTTCTAATGACAGATAAGACAAGACGTCACAAAAGAATATTGGGAATAGTACTCGCTATTGTTATTGCAGTTGGAACTGTTGGAGGCGTGATTGGGTATAATTCATTCAAATCCAATGCGGCATATGATACCAGTAAGGCAATAACCTTTAAGGAACTGAATGGCAAGAAGCCAATTGCGGATAAGTATTTCTTTGTTGGAACATATGTATTTGCTTTGGATGCTATAACAGACGAAATGTATGATAAGGCATTAAGTTCTCAGTCTGAATTCAACCAGTTCAACAATTACTATAAGTCGGAATTAGCTGGTGGTGTGTGGTATGACATTACCGATGCAACTGACCTTAAGTATATTACATCTACTGGTACTCCAATAGATCAGTCGCAGATTGATCCTCTGTATGTAACTGTGTATATAGATGAGAATGGTAAAGCATTTAATGCTAAGGACCTTGCACCTATATCTTTATATGATCTGCCTAGTCCATATGACCTTAAGCAGATTCCAGAGCTCAACACCCTCTACTCAATGTATCAGGCGATGTTCAGCGAGGAGAGCAGAGGTGTTGATAAGTTCTACTATGAACAGCTTACAGAGTTCTTTAATACAGACTTCAGAACCAAGTATCCTAAGATTGCTGAGCAGACGAATTCTCTTGATAGAAGAATTAGCAACCTTGAGAAGGGTTATCAGGGACTTCAGGAGATGGGAGAGACAGAGAAGGCCGATGCCCTGGATGATTTAATGTATAAGGTTGACTGTACAAGAAGGGCTGTTATCTATAAGCAGCTTGCAGTAGAGAGCATTCTTGAGGGAAGTGATGATTATGAACTTAATATGCTTCTTCAGGTACTTAGTAATAAGTCTGCAGATGGTAAGCCTAATATAGATGATAAGGATGAGATAGAGCAGTCAACTCTTCCATATGATGTTTGGACTAATAATAAGAAGCAGTACACATATGATCAGATTTATAAGTATATGGAGGATCATGGTGAATCTGATGATGATGACGATGATGACGATGAGGAGAAGTCAGTTCCTTTATATTCAAGCTTCCTAAAGGGTACTAAATTTGAAGGCGCTACCTCTGATAAAGAGCCTTTCAAGATGAATGAAGGAATAATATCAACTCTGTATGATGCTGACAGTGATTGTAAGACAACTTATGATGATATGATGGCCAATGCTATTGCGGTATCAAACAGTCATATAGGTAAGGCAATTACTGATACTGAGATGGCGCTGTATGACGAGTGCGATAAGGGGTATACAGTTAGTCTCATTGCCTTAGTTGAGAGATTAGTAAGATATAACAATATTGCAGACAATGTTGTTAAGGAAAAGAGTGAAGAACTTGCTCTTATTAATGATGGACTATTTGCAGCATGTGAGAATGGCTTTAAGAGCGCAGCAACTGGTGGAGTTGGTAATGCTTACCAGAGTGCATTGTCCCAGGGGGCTAATGAAGATGGACTGGCTAGCGCACTTGATGATCAGGAGGCAGAACTTACTAAGGAGATGACTGAGCTTCAGTTCATTATCACAGCTAAGAAGATGAGAATTAATACTAAGTTGTGCTTCGAGCAGACTCTTGGATGGATTGATTGGACAGATGCTCTGCTTAAGCAGGTGCCAGATGATGCATTTGCCTCAAGAGCCAAGATGGCTATTAATTCGCATAAGGCATGGCTTACAGACTTACTTAAGCAGTTAGCTAAGGAAGATTCATCTCTACAGTCTGAGCTTGATAAGCTTATGGCACAGAAGGATGCTCTTAACGAAGAGAAGAAGAAATATCTTGATAGTAACGATCTTAATGGTGCTAAGAAGGTTGATGCCAAGCTTACTGAGATAGACAAGCTTATTGATGAAGAAGCTGCTAAGCAGAGTGATGTTATCAATAATGAGGATGCATCAGCAAGTGATAAGGCAGCAGCGGCGGTCGGAATGGCAGGTACTACAGAGGGTGCTGTTCAGGACCTTAAGAATGCCGCAATGGACAAGATTGCTAACGGAGAGGATGCATCGGATGAACTTAATGCATTAGGTCAGCTTGGTGCAGATGATGCATTGTCAGAGATTGGTGCTAATAACAGCAATAAAGATAATAATTCAGGTAAGGATAAGGATAAGGGTAAATACAGCCTTTCTGAAAATGAGATTATGAGTATATTAGCTGACCTGCTCGGTGGGGAGTTTAGTACACTCAGCGCAGAGGGTAAGGTTATTGCAGCTGTAGCCGTAGACAGATATGGTGAGCTTGGTAATGTACCTGCTCAAAATATTTCAAAAAATTTGATAGAAATATGCGCCACAGAACGTAACAGGTTCGTATACGATACATATACAGATGGTGGTAAGGAATTTGTTAGCCTGTCTGCATTAGGTAAGGCATCCGACTACAGATATGTATATTCAGCTGGTGGAAAAGAAGGAACATTAGCCGAGGGTAAAGATTCATATTCATTCACTAATGGCGAAAAAGAGATGTCAATTAATTCAACTAAGACATCAAACAAAATGTCGTCAAAGGCAGTATATAAATATGGTTCATTATATATTCCAGAGGCAACAGTTAATGAGTATTTCGAACACTCATCTGAAGCGATAGATAAGGCATCATACAGTGCAGTGCTTAATAAGTCAATGGATGCCAAAGTTAAGGAAGTACTTGAAGCACTCAAGAATGGAGGAAATGAATAGTGGCAGATTATCCTATTATATCGGATGTAAGCTCTTTCATAGTTAAGACACTTCGAGAGAAGATGTGTCCGGAGCCAATTCCATCACCTAATAATATTGAAGTATCATCTCCGGCAGATCAGGATGTTGACTACATTGTAGGCCTGTATCTGTATGACATAAGAGAAGAGAACGATATCACAAGACCTAATACAATGCCAAGAGGTCGATATCAGTTACAGAAGCCGCCAAGACCGTATAGTCTTTATTATATGTTGTTTATCAACGGTTCTGGACAGATGGGACTTAAAGCCCCTGATATCCAGAAAATCATCGGACGTGCTGCACAGATTATCAATGATAATGCATCAGTATATCCGAATCAGCTGCAGACCTGGCTCGATACACAGGAGCCTCCAATAGTGATATCTCAGGCGAAGATAACACTTGAGGAAAAGGTTAGGGTGTGGCAGGCAATCAACAAACCTTATCAGATTAGCCTGTTCTATAGGGCGGCACCCGTATTCCTGTCTAGCGAGATTGTAATCGACACACCACGTGTTGCATCTGCAGAATTTGGTTTGCATATCACTGGAGAGGAAGGAGGTTCATAATACTTGAGTTCCGTTATAACGAGAAGGCTCGATCTGGTAATTCATCTAATTGATGCTACTACAGGTTATGCTGTTAACGAGTCCATGATTCAGTTCAATACTGACAGAGATGGTATGACATTCATATCAAGAGGACATGGCACTTATATCTTAATCAACACGGGCAGGGAAGATTTTCTTATGCATATAGTTGTAAAGGGATATGAAGAAGCACCTATAGCAGTTAGATACGAGGAACTGGATGAAGTCATGCCGTTAAAAGAGGTTTTCCTGATACCATCAGAGAAGACCAGTTCATCGGAAGATGTGCTCTTTTTAAGAGGGAACCTTCCAGGACTTCAGTCAGTCTCACTTATTGAGACTAATAAAGTGTTAGCCACTACAAGCAGCTATGAGCATAAGAAAAGACTGCTTCAGCTATTTGAGAGAGGCTACAGACTTAATACTGAGGGTTCTTCCTATGGAATTATTAACAGGGAGGCGAGAACATTTGAGATCTTCGATATTGAAGAACTTCCAAATGAAAGCCAGGTAAAGCTTAAAAAGCCCCTGCAGGAAGAATTCCAGCGTAATTCGCAGATAGGCCGAATCGTAGTCGGGTATGTATATCCTAATGGAGATTACCTGATAGGCGTTAGGAATGATAATGCGAAGAAACCGGCCATAGTTCGTTTTGAGACGGATGAGGTCACATTTATGGAAGTTGATTTCGTTCAGATTAACAAGCCACCAATTGTGGCAGAAGATTCAGAGGAACTTCCAGTTTGAGTTTTGAATGGTAGGAGAAGTTAATGTCACAGCTTGTATGTGCAGGAGCCAGTTGTACATGTTCATTCGGAACTGCACCAGGAACAATTAATCCAACCTCACAGACGAAGGTCTTAGTTGAGGGTAAGCCAGCAGCAACAATTCAGGATTGTCAGGTGTCAAATATAACACCTTTTGCGATGTGTACATCAATGGCTAATCCACAGGTTGCAGCAGCTACGGCAGCAGCGATGGGGGTACTTACTCCACAACCGTGTATGCTTAGTGCAGCAGGCACTTGGGTCCCTGGTAAGCCATCAGTTCTAATCGGCGGCAAGCCGGCACTTACTAATGACAGTAAGCTTATATGCGCAACGGGCATGGGCAATATAGCTATTACTAATCCAGGCCAGTTCAAGACTACAGTTTAATTAATACTTCGATTGAAAGGAGAACTTAATATGGCAGAATATTTTTCACCTGGCGTATACGTTGAAGAGTATGATAACTCTCCACGAAGCATTGAGGGTGTAGGAACTAGTACAGCAGGTTTCGTTGGACTAGCAGAGAAAGGTCCTGTTGTTGGTGCACCATTACTTGTTACTAACTTCAAGGATTTTACAAGACAGTTTGGTGGATTCTTAAGTGAGTTTAGCTTTGGAGAGTATAGATTCCTTGCTAACTCAGTTGAGCAGTTCTTTGTAAATGGTGGTACACGTTGTTATGTATCCAGAGTAGCTCCAGCTGATGCAACATGTGCTTCTAAGAAGGTTGGACCTCTTAAGATTGAGGCTGCTAACCCAGGTAAGTGGGGTAACAGAATTCAGGTTACATTAAGCACAACATCATCTAAGAAGCTTCAGCTTATTGCAGCTTCTAAGGAAGGCTATGTTGCTAAGAGTACAGAGGGCTTCCGTGAGGGAGATATCGTATTCTTCGAGGGAACATACAACAAGATTACATCAATCTATGATGACACAATTACATTTGAGAAGAAGTTCACTAAGGATCCAGTTGATGGCAACATCATTCCTAAGAAGGTTCTTTTCAGAATTACAGTTAATGTAAGCGTTCGTTACAACGATGAAGTTGAGAACTTCAACGATGTGACATTTAATCCACAGGATCCATACTTCATTCTTAACAGAATGAGCACAAGTGAGCTTGTTAAGGTTAGCTGTGATCCTATTACAGCAATTGCTAATCCTGTAGCTGAGATTCTTGGCGACAAGCAGGAGAGCGGCATGATCACTCTTGAGAAGGGTACTGACGGTTCAATCTCTAAGATTACTGCAGCTACATTCATGGGTGTTGATAATGGTCCTGGTAATCGTACAGGTATTGAGTCATTCGTTGAGAATAACTTAATCAGTATGATTGCAGTTCCTGGTATTACTAATCCAGAGGTACAGGTTGCATTAGTTGCACATTGTGAGAACTTAAAGAGCCGTTTCGCAGTATTAGATATGCCAGAGGAGATGTATAAGACATCTGATCTTACTAACTTCCGTAATGTTGTTGATTCAACATACGCAGCATTCTATCATCCATGGCTTCAGGTATTCGACAGAGCAGCTAATAAGCCAGGTTATATTCCACCATCAGGCGCTATCATGGGTATCTACTCAAGAACAGATATCGCAAGAGGTGTTCACAAGGCTCCAGCTAATGAGACTGTATTCTGTACAGGTCTTAAGGTTAACTACAATAAGGGTGAGCAGGATATCTTAAACCCAGTAGGAGTTAACTTAATCCGTGCTATTCCTGGACAGGGAATCAGAGTATGGGGTGCAAGAACAGCATCCAGCAACGCAGCATTCAAGTATGTTAACGTACGTAGACTCTTCATCTATGTTGAGGAATCTATCAAGGCTAATACTAACTGGGTTGTATTCGAGCCAAATGATAATGCATTATGGCAGAGAGTTCTTATGAGCGTATCTTCATTCCTTGATGGAATGTGGAGATCAGGAATGCTTTCAGGTTCTACACCACAGGAAGCATACTTCGTAGAGATCGGACCTTCTACTATGAGCAGAGACGATATCATGAACGGAAGACTTATCTGTAACATTGGTATTGCTCCAAGCAGACCAGCAGAGTTCGTAATCTTCCGTGTAACTCAGCATACAGCTGAAGCTACAGAGAGCGCAGAATAAAAGAAAGGAATAGGAAATAGAATATGGCAGCAGATCAGAACCAGATTGGATTACAGTATCCAATAACTAAGATGAACTTCCTGATTACTGCAGAAGGCATTGCTGGTACAGCAGCTTTCTCTGAAATCACAGGATTAGACGCAAGCGTTGACGTAATAGAGTTCAGACAGGGTAATGCTCATTCACTTGCACCAGTTAAGCTTCCAGGTCTTGTACATCATGGAAACGTAACAATGAAGATGGGTATGACAAATTCTAACCCATTCATGCAGTGGATTCAGGACTGTGTAAGTGAGCAGAGACCAGCTTTAGTTAGAAAGAACATTTCTATCGAGCTTATCGACTCTAACACAGATACAGCTACAACAAAGATTGAAGGTAGCCAGGGCGGTAAGATCTGGACACTTAAGGAAGCATGGGTAACAAAGTACAATGCTCCTGATCTTGATGCTAAGACATCAGACGTAGCAATCGTATCAATGGAAATTGCTTACGAGACACTTGAGTTCCCAACAACAAGTGCTTAATTAAAAACATGTAAATATATGGTTACCCTCTGTAAAAAGGGGGTAACCTATATGTGTTTTTAATGCTGATACAAGAAAAGATTATAAATCTCTTCTTATATGAGTATTAAAATGCACAAAGGAGAATGACTATGGATACAGTATATGAATTCACATTACCAAAGGGATATATGGATAGAAATGGAGAACTCCATAAAAAGGGTAAGATGAGACTTGCTACAGCAGGTGATGAGATAATGGCAACAAGAGACCCACGAGTTCTTAGTAATCCATCATATCTTACAATTGTAATTCTTAGCTATGTCGTTACACAGCTTGAAGGAGTTGACGTTGTTAATGGTACTGTAATCGAGTCACTTTTCACAGCTGATCTTGCCTTCTTACAGGATATGTATCAGAAGATAAATGATATTGAGCCACCAGTTATGGAAGTTATATGTCCTGAATGTGGTCATACACATACGGTGCCAATAAATTTTACCAGGGAGGGATAAGATTATACCCTAAGGACCAGCTCTATAAAGAGATGTCCTTCATATCTTATTATTTCCACTGGGGAAGCGAAGAGGTAATGGCCCTTGATCACAGCAGCCGAAGGCGATGGTGCAGTGAGATATCGGAGATAAATAAGAATCTGAGTCCCTCAGAGAACAATGGCAAAAAAGAGATTAGTCTCTTAGACATGAGACCTCCACAGATGAGGTTCTAGATTAGATTAAAGAGGTTAGCATATGGCAAGTTTCGATCCATATGGAGTGATGAGTGGATTGACGGAAAATACAGGATTATTCAATGCGGATCCTATTGGTAATTTTAATTTTGTATTAACCGTTGAAGGAATATATGATATTCCACTTAAAAGTGTTAGAGCATTCCAAAAAGTTAATCAATATGAAAAGATACGAGAAGGCGGAGTCAATGACTACGTTTATCTGAAGCGTGCGCCAATACAGGATGCACATACTATACAGTTCGAAAGATATGCATCGGCATCATTATTCGACCCACTTGCCAATGGTGCGGAATTAGCGATTCCTCTTATATTATGGCTTAAGCGTTCGACTAATAATGATTATAGTAAAGGCGGTTCAGATACTTCATCCGTAAGACTATATATATTCACTGGTGCGACGGTTATGAGTAAGGAATATGGAGCATTAGATGCTGAGCATAGTGGCCTTCTTACTGAGGTAATAACTGTTGGATATAAGGAATTATATATTGTTCCTAATCTTATTACTTACTTTGGCGGCGGCGCTGGCAATGTCGGAGAAATGGGTGAACTTGTTCATGTAGATGAGGATGCCAGAAAGAAGTTCAAAGAAGCTCAGAAGACTGCTCATGATGCCGCTGAGAAAGCGAATAAAGATAAAAAGGCTGAGGCAGCTGCGGCAGAAGAGGAAAGCAGAGCTAAATTCGCTAGTGATACGGAGGCAGCGAGAAAAGCTGCAGCTGATGCGAACGCGAAAAAAGCAGAAGAGGCTACAAAGCTTGCTGAAGAAAATGCCAAGAAATTCAAGGAGGCTCAGGAGACTGCTAGTAAGGCAGCTAAGGAAGCACATGAGACGCAGGCAAAGGCAGCCGAGGAAAAGGCTAAAAAGGATGCTGAAGACGCTGCAAAATATGTAGAAGATACTGCAAAGTCCGAAGCGGAACGTCTTGATAAGGAAGAAAAGGCAAGACAGGAACGTGAACAGCTTAACAAGGCTAATAAGGCAAGACAGGACAGAGAAGCCAAGCGTCAAAAACGAGGAAAGAAGTAATTGTTAACACTGAGGGAACCTATACAACTGAAGAATAAATCGGTAACATCCTTAGGCACATCCTTCGGTGACCGCATAAGAGAGAATTATGAACAGATTAATGTGTCTATAATGCCAGAGGATCTGTTGCATATTGTTACTGCACCAGCTGAGGTGTTCTATGCTGAAGGTAACCAGACAAGTATCTTCAACCGTAACATTAAGATTGAAAATGTTAATGAACAGAAGGTAGATGTTGTTAATAAGCTGATTAACAGAATTCTCATTGCTAATCAGAGTAACTTCACATATCAGGACAGAACCTATATATCCAATTATCTTCAGAAGTTAGGTATTAAGGATGAGCAGCACTTTATGTCTCGTGTTATGGAGATGATGACAGAGCGTCAGACACAGACTAAGGAACTTAAGGAATTAAGTACCCGTGTTGATACCCTGCGTGAACGCATTCCAGAGGTATTAGACAGTATTAGGGCAAGAGCTGCAGAGACACAGGCTGATGCACAGAATGGAGATATAACACTCAGACTTGCAGAGAATATATATAACAGACTGCAGACTGACAGAGTATATGATACGGTATGGAACTTCAATCATCAGGTTAATCAGGATAACAGTGTCACCAATAAGGAACTTAACCTGACTGAACAGAAGCGTAGCAGTACTTTCATTAAGCTTAATAATCTTGCACAGAACATTGTAGGTTCGCCTGTTAATATGATTCATTATACAGGTAACGTCTTCGAAGATACTGATGTATATGATGAGATTATTAATAATCCTACTGAGGAAATAATAAGAGACCAGCTAGTAGAAAGCTCATTATATAACCTTATTGAACAGGTATATGAGAGTAGGAATACTCATATTGATAATGGCATTAATAATAGCATAAGTATCAATAATGCTATGTTTGAGACGGCAGGTAATACCTTCTCAAGATATGTTGAGAACATTGTGACACCTGTTGTTAACAGAGTAGTGACTGAGGCACCAGCTGAGCCAGTTGTCAGGCAGGTGCTTAACTTCCTTGAGACCCAGTCAACGGAGGAAGTTACTGAGCAGCAGATTGTTAATGATATTAAGAGAATTGATGAACAGAACATAGATAATGAGAATAGATATATTCGTGTAATGCAACAATTGCAGCAACGAATTGATCAGGGTAAGCCTCAGATTATTCATTCTAAGGAAAGAACTATCAGGGAAAGCTTAACTGCACTTGATGATCCAACAGAGTTATTACTGAGATACAGTGCTGAACAGGAGGAAGTAAGCAGGCAGCAGGATAAGCAGATGGACATGTATCTTGAAGCATATCCTGAGAAGGTAAGACCATTACTTAAGTTCATCGATAATATAATGACTAATCAGGCTGGTGGTGCCATTGGACCATCGGATCCGTCAGATGCCCTGGCAATGCTTAATTCAGATATTGCAGCGGTTGAGATGGAACACAGAGAGACACCGGCACCAGTTATTCCAGAGATGGATTCAGCTCGTAACACCTATGTAGAGAATATTGTTAAGCAGATACAGGCAACACCACAGGCCACAGTGCTAAATGAGACAGTTAACAGAGTATCTGAGATTAACAGAGATCTTAATCTGGTGCATAAGGTTACGGATACTATTAATGAGACTGAGATACTCGAACGTATTGATGAACTGAGAAATGAGACCCGTGAGAACCGTGTCAATACAGTTACAGAGACCGAGGAACTCGTAACGACAGTTAATAAGGTCAATAATGAGGAACATATAGTCAACGAGACTATCAATACAGAAGAGATAACTAATATTATCAGAGAGAATGTACTATCGCAGATGGGTCAGCTGTCTGACCAGGTATATTCAAGAATTGAGAGAAAGCTTCAGAACGAAAAGATTCGAAGAGGCTTCTAACAGATAGGAGGTTTCCTTTGGATTATTTAAATAGCCTTGGTGGTAAGTTCAAGGAAGCCACCGGTAATGTAGCAAAAGCATATTTGTGTGTTAGAGATCCATCGGGATTTGAAGTATCTACGGAGGAGAACCTCGCTGAAAAGCATGCAAAGGAATCGTCAGAAACGCTGAAAGCAATACTAAAAGAGGCTGAAAAAAAACTTAGCGGGGCAAGGGGGTCGTTGGGATCTATGATTACTGACAACTCAAGCAAAGGTCTTAGCCTTCAACAAATTGCCAATGCAGTGAATGGTACGTATGTGCCAATTCAGGTTCAGTACAACCCTAATAGTATCAGAATGCGTTCTGATCCAGGTGGACGTCGAAGAATTACAGCAATTGAGGGAGTTGGTTCAGCAGGAGAAGGACAGTCCATCAAAGAGCTTCCTAAGAGTACTGAGCTTTCATGTACGCTTATTATTGAGAAGGTTAATGTTAATGATGCATTCATTCAGGCGTCTGAAGGCTGGAATGCTTCCATAGGTAATATTACATCTACAATTGGAGATGCATATAAGAAGATATCAGGATCTTCAGGCTCTGAGCCATACTCAGTAAGGAAGGATGTAGAGGGCATACTGGCGTTGCTTAATACTGAATATACGCGAGATGTCATATTCTTCTATGGCAGAATGTGCTTCCATGGTGAGATAGTCAATGCCAATGCGACATATAAGATGTTCAATAAGAATGGTGACCCAATATATGCGGAGGTAACTATCAGAATCAGACAGGGTGATTCATTATCTGAAGATGACAATAAGCGTTGGGATGATGCTTATAATAAGCTTTTTTCTTCTAATGAAAGTGATGCAGTAGAAGACAACAGCACATGGGGCAAGGTGAAGAAGGTAGCAGGTAATACCTATAACGGTATTACAGATGTATTCAGTGGAGGTATCTTCTAGTTATGGGATTTATGGATACAGCGAGTAACT
>JAZLFL010000188.1:0-10009 GCA_045615825.1 Lachnospiraceae bacterium | reverse complement strand
TATTTGATCATGGAACACCACTTGAGTTCGATGAGGACTTCGCAGTGGCTATCATGAAGGAAGATGAGGTAACAGTATATGTTGATATGCACGAGGGTACGGCAGAAGCTACAGCCTGGGGATGTGACCTCACTTATGATTATGTAAAGATTAACGCTGATTACAGAAGCTAGGATACACGGAGGAATTATGGAAAATATACAGCCAAAGGAAATGAATGAAGTAATGAAGAAGGCCGAGGTATTAATTGAGGCCCTTCCTTATATTCAGCAGTTTAATAGAAAGATTATCGTAGTTAAGTACGGTGGATCTGCCATGACAGATGAGGAGCTGCAGAAGAATGTTATTAAGGATGTAACACTTCTTAAGCTTGTTGGATTCAAGCCAATCATCGTCCATGGTGGTGGTAAGGCAATCAGCAAGTGGGTTGAGAAGTCAGGCAAGGAGCCAAAGTTCATTAATGGTCTTCGTGTAACTGATGAGGAGACTATGGAGATTGCTGAGATGGTTCTTAACAGAGTTGGTAAGAATCTTGTATCCATGGTTCAGGAGCTTGGTGTTAAGGCAGTAAGCATCTCTGGTAAGGATGGCGGATTGCTTAAGGTTGAGAAGAAGTACTCTAACGGTGAGGACATCGGATTCGTTGGTGATATTACAGAGGTTAATCCTAAGATTATTTATGATCTTTTAGATGCTGACTTCCTTCCAATCATCGCACCAACAGGTCTTGATGATGAATACAATACTTATAATATCAATGCAGATGATGCAGCATGCGCAATTGCCAAGGCGGTTGGAGCTGACAAGCTTGTATTCTTAACAGATACAGAAGGTCTTTATAAGGACTTTAATGATAAGTCGTCCTTCATTCCAAGAATTACAGCTGATGATGCTGACAAGCTAATCGCAGAAGGCTATATCGCAGGTGGTATGCTGCCTAAGCTTAATAACTGTACTTCAGCTGTTAAGAACGGAGTTAACAAGGTACATATCCTTGATGGAAGACTTCCACACAGCATGCTTCTTGAGATATTCACTGATAATGGTATTGGTACAGCCATTGTCAAAGAGGTGTAGGTAAATACTAATATTCAAGTCAGTCGGAGGATTTTTTACCATGAGTAATATGACACAGATTATAGATAAGTCAGAGCAGAATATACTTCATACATACAACAGGTTCCAGATAGTTCTTGATAAGGGAGATGGCGTGAATCTCTACGATGTGGATGGCAAGGAATATCTTGATTTCTTCTCGGGAATCGGAGTATTCGCGCTTGGACATAACATGCCGGAGTACACAGATGCGCTTAAGGCACAGATTGATAAGATAATGCATATTTCCAACCTGTTCTACAGCGAGCCAACAGCGGATGCGGCTGAGAAGCTTATTAAGATATCAGGAATGGATAAGGTGTTCTTCACTAACTCAGGTGCTGAGGCGGTTGAGGGTGCGCTTAAGGCAGCTATCAAGTATGCATACAATAAGGATGGAAGACATGATCATGAGATTATAGCAATGGAGCATTCCTTCCACGGAAGAACATGCGGAGCGCTTGCTGTAACAGGGAAGCTTGCATACAGAGAGGCTTTCGAGCCACTTATTGGTAAGGTTAATTTCGCCAAGATGAATGATCTTGACAGTGTTCTTGATCTTGTTAATGACAAGACATGTGCGATTATATTAGAGACAGTTCAGGGCGAGGGTGGAATATATCCTGCTGATAAGGAGTTCATCGAGGGTATCTACAAGCTTTGTCAGGAGAAGGATATTCTTCTCATACTTGATGAGATTCAGTGCGGTCTTGGTCGTACAGGTTATACATATGCCTGGCAGCAGTATGATGTTAAGCCAGATATTATGACAACAGCGAAGGCACTCGGTAATGGCGTTCCTGTAGGAGCATTCCTTATGAATGAGAAGGTTGCAGGTAACTCTCTTGTAGCTGGTGACCATGGTACAACCTATGGTGGCAATCCATTCGCTGGAGCTGCAGTTAATAAGGTACTTGAGATCTTCGAGACTAAGGATATCGTAGGTCATGTAAGGGAGCTTACACCATACCTCGAGGAGAAGCTTGAAGCATTGGTTAGTAAATATGACTGCATTAAGGAACGCAGAGGACAGGGCTTTATGCAGGGCTTGGAGCTTAGCATCAAGCCGGGTGATGTAGTTAATAAGGGTATTGAGAAGGGAATATTCACTATTACAGCTGGTACAAATGTACTTAGACTCCTTCCACCACTTGTTATAGAGAAGAAGGACATCGATAAGATGTATGATATTCTTGATAGTGTATTTGCTGAGATGGCATAACACTCAACGTTTATAAGGATATTTCGTTTATGAATGAATCTAAGAGAATACTCTCGGCGCTGCTTGCGATACTGCTTATCGTGGTAACACTTTTGGCAGGCCGTGAGAACACATTGGAGGAGCCGGTTGAGATAATAGATAATGACTCCCTCATAGTGTGGTATACAGATGATACGCTTACTGATTATCTGAATAAGATGGCGGTTGAGTACCATGAAAGCATGGGAGTAAGAGTTATCCCTAAGCTTCAGTCAGGTAAGGATTATGTAGAATCGATATATAGTGCGTCAATGGATGGAACAGGGGCACCGGATCTGTATATCATCGGAAGTGATGTGCTTGAGAAGGCGACACTTTCAGGATGTGCAATTCCTATTAATGATGCAAGAGGTATTATTACTAAGGATAACTTCCCTGAGACTGCAATCAGAGCCGTGACTTACCATGACAAGCTTGTGGGTTATCCATTCTATTTTGAGACTACTGCGCTTTTATACAACAAGTCTTACGTCCGTGAGATGGTGAGCAATAAGATGATTTCCGAGAGAGCAGAGCTTGAAGGAGAGGTGGAAGGTAATTCTTCAACAGAGGAAGATGAGTATGCAAGTCTCGATTCCAAGGAAGTTGAGAAAAGGATTAAGGAATGTATACCTGATACCTTCGATGAGTTCCTTACCTTCGCTGATTCATATGATGCACCTCCGGGAGTTGAGACATTCTTCAAATGGGATGTAAGAGATATTTTCTATAATTACTTCTTCGTTGGAGATTACATCAATATCGGTGGATACAATGGTGATAATGCAGGAGTGGTTGATATATATAACCTGGATGCCATTAAGGCGCTTAAGGTGTTCCAGGATATGAACCAGTTCTTCTCGTTCGAATCTGCTGATGTTACATATAAACAGGTCGTGCAGGAATTCTTAGAGGGTAAGCTCATCTTCGCGACTGTTACAACAGAGATTATGAATACACTTGAGGCAGCAATTGCGGCAGGTGAATTCCCATATGAGTATGGCATTACCATGATTCCTGATATCAATAAGGACATGTTGTCAAGATCGCTTTCAGTTACTTCTGCACTTGCTGTTAACGGATACAGTGATAAGAAGGATGTTGCCAATGCCTTCGCACAGTTCCTTACAGTAACTAATGCAGACTCTCTCTATGAGAATACTGGTAAGCTTCCTACAAGAAATGACGTGTTTAGCAAGAAGGACACTGCCTATGCATTCGTTGAGGAGTACGGCTATTCGTCTCCAATGCCTAAGCTTATGGCTACATCCAACTGCTGGCTTCTGATGGAGGGAACCTTCGCAGATGCATGGTCGGGTGCGGATGTATCAAAGTGCCTTAAGGAATTATCTGAACAGCTCAAGCTTCAGATCCTTGGTGAGGAGGTTACGGAAGAGTATATCGAACTGCCTAAGGAACAGACTGAAGAGGTTGAATACCTCGATGAGGAAGCGTTAAAGGAAGCTGCTCAGAATGAGGAATAAAATGATTGCATTTGTTATGCAACACAAATAAAATATTATTATCGTCTACAGGGGCCCTCTGACAGGTGCAGAGGAGAAGACGTTGAATAATATTAAGAACAGAATAAGTAATTTGATTACAGATAACCTAAGCAGCCTTGTGAAATTCACAGGGCTCTTGGTGTCCATAGGAGTACTGGTTATATTATGCTCCTGTGGCGATGATGCCGTGCTGTATAACAGTGATGGAACTGAAGTGGCACAGGAGGAAGAGCTGGTATCTGGTGATGATGACCTGTCACAGGCAGAGGGTGATGTGGCGGTTACCTCTGCCGATGAAGCTTTGGAGGCACTGCGTGAGGAAACGCTTGCTGATGTGAGCGTTGATGAGGTTCGGACCACAATTATCGTTCATGTGTGTGGTGCCGTTAATAATCCGGGTGTCTATGAGGTTGATGTAACTTCCAGGGTGATTGATGCGATAGACAGGGCAGGAGGCTTTAGCGAGGATGCCAGTATCGATGCCCTTAACCTGGCATCAGGTATTGCTGATGGCAGCAAGATATATGTCCCGACCATGGAAGAAGTGGCAGAGGCTGAAGTGGCCATTAGTGAAGATAATTACCAGTATGTTGAGAGTACAGGGGTATCACAGGGAGCGATGGTTTCGGCATCTGGTACGGCGGAGGGTGCTGTAAGTAGTGGCGGTCTTGTTAATATTAATACAGCCACTAAGGCAGAACTTATGACCTTAACAGGTATAGGGGCGACCAGGGCGGATGCCATAATTGCCTACAGGGAAGCTAATGGCGCATTTAAAAGCATTGAAGATATAATGAATGTAAGCGGCATTAAATCCGGAAGTTTTGATAAGATTAAAGATAAGATTACAGTTAGATAGAGGATAACCAATGAGCAGAGTGCTTATAGTTGATGACGAGAAATTAATAGTTAAGGGCCTTCGTTTTTCCCTTGAACAGGATGGGATGGAGGTTGACTGTGCATACGATGGAGAGGAAGCTGTAGCGATGGCTGGGGTGAATGACTATGATGTGATTCTGCTTGATGTTATGCTTCCTAAGATTGACGGGTTCGAGGCATGCCAGCAGATCAGGGAGTTTTCCAATGTGCCAATCATTATGCTTACAGCAAAGGGTGATGACATGGATAAGATTCTGGGGCTTGAGTATGGTGCGGATGATTATATAACAAAGCCTTTCAATATCTTAGAGGTTAAGGCGAGGATTAAGGCAATCTTAAGGCGTGTGCAGGCAGGCAGCGGGCGCAAGAATGGTTCGACAATTAGGTGTGGCGAGCTTGTGATGGAGAATGAGAGCAGGCAGGTTACAATTGCGGGAAAAGAGATCAGGCTGACTTCCAAGGAGTTCGATATCTTAAGACTGCTTCTGCTTAATCCTAATAAAATATACAGCAGGGATGATCTGCTTAAGGCTATCTGGGGTAAGGGAACACCTGCGGATGCGCGTACAGTAGATGTTCATGTCAGACGACTTCGTGAGAAGATTGAGTTAAACCCAAGTGAGCCTGCGTATGTATTCACTAAATGGGGCTCAGGTTATTATCATAAGGAGTCTTAATTGGTTACTTCGATTATTAACGGTTTAAGACAGCATACATTCAGAAGAAGCTTCAGGGCCAGGATATTCTTGGTTCTTCTTGTCATAGGCTTCATACCGGCGTTAGTGATTCACTATGCTATTCTGTCAAGCTACGAGACCCGTGCAGTTAATGTGCGTGAGTCCGAGGTGCAGAATCAGCTCAAGATTATTGCCAACCACTTAATTACATATAATTATCTGCAGGATCCTTCGAATGATATTGTTAATGCGGAGCTTGAGCAGCTGTCCAATCTGTATGATGGCCGTGTGCTTATCATCGGTGGCAACTTCAGGGCGATTAAGGATACCTATGATATCAGTGTAGGTAAGAATATTATCTCGGAAGAGGTGATTAAGTGCTTCAAGGGCGTTAATTCCACAGGTTATGACAGAAATAACGGATTTATTGAGATGACCATACCTATTATGGAGACGGTTGCTGATCCTGTAAGCGGTGAGGAAATAAACGTCGTGCGTGGAGTCATGCTTACAAGCGTATCGACAGATACCATCGATATGACTCTTAGGATATTAAGCCGTAAGGCCTGGATTATAGATGTAACAATGTGCATCACAGTATTCACACTTGCGATGCTGTTCTCAAAGTTTCTGACGAATCCGTTTGATAAGGTTACCGAGGCCATTAATGATGTGTCTGCCGGCTTTACCGATGAGGCTATTAATGTACCTGACTACAGTGAGACAATACATATTGTTGATGCGTTTAACAGGGTGCTTCGCCGAATGAGGGTCCTTGATGAATCGAGACAGGAATTCGTATCCAATGTGTCACATGAGCTTAAGACTCCGATTACGTCTATTAAGCTTCTTGCAGAGTCGCTTGTATCCCAGGAAGAGGTACCAAACGAGCTCTACAGGGAATTCATGGAGGATATTGTTGGAGAGATTGACAGGGAAGATAAGATTATTAACGATTTACTTGAACTGGTTAAGCTTGATAAGACCAATGGCAGTCTGAGTATTGAGGATGTCAATATAGGAAGTCTGCTTGAGCTTACCCTTAAGAGGCTTAAGCCGATTGCGCAGAAAGCCAATGTTGAGATTACCTTTGTAAGTCACCGCGATATTGTAGCCCAGGTGGATGATGTTAAGTTAACTCTTGCATTCACTAACTTTGTTGAAAATGCGATTAAATACAATAAGGAGAACGGAAGCGTTACCGTTACGCTTGACGGTGATCATCAGAACTTCACTGTGGAGGTAAAAGATACGGGAATTGGTATTCCAGAAGAATATTATGACCATATCTATGAGAGGTTCTATAGGGTTGATAAGTCGCACTCAAGAGAGATTGGTGGAACGGGCCTTGGCCTTTCACTTGCCCGTAATATTGTGCTTATGCACAGAGGTTCAATTGATATAGACAGCACGGTGGGAGAAGGAACAACCTTTAAGATTACAATCCCGCTTATCTATGCTTCGAAATAATATATGAAAAAGAGATGTTTATTAATTTCTTTGCTGCTTTTTGTGATTCTTCTGGCTGCAGCTGGCTGTGGAAGGATGCAGGCAAGCGAAGGACAGTACCAATATCTAATCTACTGTCTCGACAGGGATGAGAATACTCATAAGACCTATGAATGGTCTACTGATGAGACTAATAAGGATGCGCTTGTTAAGGCTATGCTTGCCGAGATGTCAGGTGCACCTGCCGATGTCAACCTTCATGAGACAGTAAGGAACTTCACCGTGAATTCTTATTCTTTCGATGGCGGTCAGCTGACACTTGATGTGAGCGAGGAATACCGTGCGCTTCCACCTACTACGGAAGTCTTAGTGCGCGGTGCACTTGTCCGCACACTTGCCCAGATTGAAAATGTGGAGAAGATTGGCATAAGAATCTGTGGTAATGAGCTTACAGATGCACTTGGTAATACAGTCGGAGTGATGAGTGCCGATCAGTTCGTTGATAATGCCGGTAATGAAATTAACTCTTATGAGGCCATCAAGATTACCCTGTATTTCGCAGGCGATGATGGTGATAAGCTTAAAAAGGTAAGACGTACGCTTGAGTACAATACCAATATTTCAACAGAGAAGCTTATAGTCGAGCAGCTTATCGAGGGTCCTGTTACCCAGGGAATGAAGGCCTGTATCAATCCACAGACTGAGCTTCTTAATGTAACAATTAAGGATGGAATTGGCTATGTCAGCTTCGATAATAACTTCCTTACAATGCCAGAAGGCATCACTCCGGAGATGGCGGTCTATAGTATAGTCAACTCGCTTTCAGAACTTCCCGGAGTTAACAAGGTTCAGATAAGTATAGATGGCGAGACGGGAATCATGCTTAGCGATAATCTTAACCTTGATACAATGTTTGAACGCAATCTGGACATCGTTCAGTAATTACAGGAGAGACAATTGAATAAAAATAAGAAAATCAGAGGACTCACCTGGCTTATCCAGGTAGCTCACTCCATCTGGCGTATGGTCGTAATAAGGCCATTATGCGCGGTGGGACTTACGCTGGTTGTGATAGTGGGAATATATGTTAATTCCCCGCTTTATGGGTATAATCGCCCGGTATATCTTGAAGGAGGAGATAATTATTTCAGTGATTCAGGTATACGTAACGGTGATGAGATAACCCTAACGGGTCACATATCAGCCATTTCTTTTAAGGAATCCGGTGGTGAATTAGTACTTAATGTCACCTTGAGTCGGGTTAGAACTAAGACGGGCCTTTTACTATCTGGGCCATTCGAGAAAGTCTTAGCCTATTTTCCTAAAGACAGTCAGATATATATTGGACAGGATATAAGCTTATGTGGAGATATAAGCTTCTTTTCGCATGCCACCAATCCCGGAGAGTTCGATTACTACAATTACGAACGATTTAAGGGCGTTCTTTTTGCTATGTACGACTGTGAGGTGCTGGCAGCAGGAACTAAGTATTCGCATCTTAAAATGTGGCTTTTTAACAGCAGACTTAAGGGCGAGAGGATACTGGAGGAGAGCCTGTCGGTTGATGATGCCGCGATTATGAAGGCAATGCTGTTCGGTAATAAGAATGAGATTCCGGAGGAGACGAAGGAGCTGTTTCAGAAGAATGGTATAGCTCACATTCTGGCGATATCGGGACTACATATATCCTTTCTTGCGATGGCGCTGTATGGGCTTTTAAGAAAGCTTGGTGTCAGGCAGCTAATATGCATGTGCGTATGCAGCGTGATAGTGCTTCTGTATGGAATGATGGTGGGATTTACGATATCTGCGTTCAGAGCGATATGCATGTTCCTGGTATTCCTATTGGGCAAGACGATTCTTCGTACCTACGACCTGCTGTCTTCCATGTGCTTTGCGATGTCACTGACCCTATTATTTATGCCTGGGATGATTATGGATACAGGCTTCCAGTTGTCATTTGTGGCGGTTATGAGTGTTGGATATCTGTATAACAGCTTTGTTAAAAATATATGGGAATGCCCGGAGTATCTTAATCCCTTCTTCGTGTCGCTATTTATTTTTCTTGGGACACTTCCGGTGCTGTTATACAGCTACTACGAGGTTGCCTTTTATTCCATCGTGCTCAATCTGGTTATTATTCCACTTATGTCGGTACTTATAACGGCAGCACTGCTTCTGGTAGTTGTGGGATTCATTTGGGCTGGCACTGGTATGGTTTCTGCGAGCGCTGGTGCTTCGGTTGGTGCGGGTGTGGTTTCGGCTGGCACTTCGGCGGTTGGTGGTGGTGCGTCGGTTGGTGCTGGTGGCCTTTTGGCTGTTCTTCCGGCTAAGATTGTTACCTGGATATTGTGGCTGTATAAGAATACCTGCGCTCTATTAACTACTCTTGATAACGGACGTGTTAATCTTGGCAAGCCCAAGCTTTTGCAGGTAATAATCTACTGTGTGCTTGTCTTGGCTGCTGTTAATGTCAGACGTTTGCATGCTCTTTTTATCAGAGGGCTTGGTGGCCGGGATGGTGGAGGATGTGACAATGCTCTGGATAGTGGAAGTGACGGTGTGTCATTTATTTCTAAATATGGGCACATTTTCATATGCGGACTGTTACTTGTTATTGCTGTGTTTGTTATCTCTGTCAGGCCACGTAGTCATCTTGCAATATACCAGCTTGATATAGGGCAGGGCGACTGTCAGGTAATCATCAATGATAATGGGCATGCCTATATGGTGGATGGAGGAAGTTCAAGCGTTAAGAATGTTGGCGACAGGAGAGTAATTCCTCTCCTTAAGTGGGCAGGAGTTAATGAGATTGATATCTTCCTGTCACATCCTGATGAAGATCATATGAATGCCATTATGGAGCTAATGGAAAATCAGGTTAAAGAACATATTAAGGTTAAGCACTTGTATGTCTATGAAGGGTTTATTAGTGAGCTGGCGGAAGGTGATGCTGTGTTGGGAGATGCAGGTATGGCTACTAATGTGGGATATGCAGGCATTGGCCCTGATTCGGGAGATGCGGGTATGAACGCTAATGTGCGAGCTGAGGAATTGGAAACATCTAATATATTTAAGCTTGCTGAAATAACTGGGGTCTTAGTGCGCGGTGTCAAGGCGGGAGATAAGCTTGTGGATGATAAGCTTGAATTTGAGGTTATATA
>JAZLFL010000187.1:0-4425 GCA_045615825.1 Lachnospiraceae bacterium | reverse complement strand
ACTGAGACCTCTCTCTCCGTTCATGATATTTCAGAGCAGGTTGGGTTTACAGATTATAATTATTTCTGTAGAGTATTCAAAAAGCAGGCTGGAATGCCTGCTCTAACTTATAGAAATAAATGGAGGTAGCAAGCATTAAGTTCACTTGAATTCCACTACATGCTCTCTTGCCCATAGTGGCATATGATTCATCTGAAGCTTAGGATTAATTCGCTGCTCAATAGCAATTGTATTGAAGAAAAGCTTCCACAAATCTGTATATTCATCGTTATTCTCTTCTGTCTTAAGAAGATGTCTCCTGGCCTCGTCATCAAGCTTTCGAAGATAATATGGTTCGTTCTTAGGATGTACTACTGCTTCATTATGAGTATCATCTACAATTACCCAGTTCTCCGAAGGCATTCTGTCAACGAAGTCTGCCGCAACCTTCATAACAATCTTACTCTTAGGCTCGATATGAGCTACCAGAAGGTTATTCCCCACGTCATGGAATCTTGCAATCTCCTTGAATCTGCATGCCTCATTACCAAGCCGTATTCGTATCTCACGATTACGCATAACATCCCTGTACTGTACCATATCAAGTACACTGCCTCCGAACTTGAATCCAAGCAGCAGTACTCGGTATATATTATCAAGAACATCCGCCTCATACGCCATTGCAGTATACGAAAGCTCATGATACACATATGGAGATATATTGCTAAGTATCGCATCTGTTAACTTATTAGCCTGTTCTGGGTCTGCATCCACATGTATATAATCACTGAACAAATCCGGTTGAGTTCCATCACCATCTTCCAGTTCAAGTCTGATATTCTGATGTCCCAACTTACTAATCATAGCTACATATATACATGTAAGCATCGCGTCCCATTCATGGACGCATGAATATACAGTCATTATCAATCTCCTCCAGTTCTAAAGTCCTACTAGACTTAGTGCTGTTTATTCTACACGGTTACAGTTATACATCTAGCTGGTAAGGCCGAAGTCACCAAACAGGTTCATCTGTCTTGCATCATTCTGCTCCGTGATGCTGTACACTTCCTTACGGTCAACCTCTGTGAGCTGATTCAGTATGTAATTCTGCTCGAAAGGAATCTTATACATCATCTTGCCACCACATGTAATGAAATACTGCGCTCTCTTAAGCACAACCCCCATCTTCTTAAGCATCGGGAAGGTGATATTCGAATGATACCTCGCCATAATAATCCTCTGAACTGACTTTGGTCCCATGCCTGGCACACGCAGTAGCAGGTCAGCTGGTGCCCTGTTAACCTCCACCGGGAACTGGTCAAGATGCCGCAATGCCCAGTCGCACTTAGGATCAATTCTGTTATCAAAATACGGCTTATCCTCACTTAAGAGCTCATCCGCCTGGAAACCATAATATCTAAGGAGCCAGTCTGCCTGATACAGTCTGTGCTCGCGGAGAAGCGGAACCGGTGTATCTAAGGAAGGCAGTGCCGAATCATCGTTAAGTGGAATATATGCCGAGTAAAATACTCTCTTAAGATCAAATCCCTGGTATAATCCCTGTGTCATCCTGATGAGATCATAATCCGTCTCACCAGATGCGCCAATAATCATCTGTGTGCTCTGGCCTGCCGCAGCAAATGGTCGCCTGAGCATCCCATCCACTCTGTCTGCCGGAAAAGCGAAAGAATCCGAACTCATCTCATTAATAGACTTCCTTATAAGCGACAGGCTGCTGGCACTGTCTCCTTCAATTCTCCTGTCAGACGCTGTTGCCCAAATGGAATTGTTCAGCCTGTTATTGATGGTCGCTCTCTCCATACGCATATCCTTGCCAATAGCAAGCCTGTGAGCAGCTATTGTATTGGATATCTGATTCATTGGCGTAATAATAGTCTGCATGGACTTATTAGGAGCAAGGTTATTAAGACTGTTAATAGTCGGAAGTTCCATATTAATACTAATTCTGTCTGCAAGCAGTCCCGCAGAGTAGATTAGCTCCTTCGATGCTCCGGGAATTGCCTTAATATGTATATATCCATTGAATCTGTACTTGGTACGAAGAAGTCGCAATGTCTCAACCATCTTCTCCATTGTGACCTCAGGATTCTGCAACACTCCTGAGCTTAAGAAGAGCCCTTCTATATAGTTACGCTTATAGAATTCAATGACCAATGTACATATCTCATCAGGTGTAAATGTGGCTCTTGGTATATCATTCGACTTCCTGTTCTTACAATACTTGCAGTCATAAGCACAGTGATTGGTCATAAGTATCTTAAGAAGAGATATGCATCTTCCATCCGCCGAGAATGAATGACAGACACCTGCGGCACAGGAATTGCCAAGATATCCTTCCTTCCCTCTTCTGTCAACTCCACTGGATGTACATGCCACATCATACTTGGCTGCATCCGATAATATCTCTAATTTCTCTTCAATTGTCTGATTAAGCTGTATTTCGTACATATGTTCGTCCTCTGCATCCATTATACGAAAATATGTTCGATTATGCAAGTCCTCACATCTAATAAAAAAAAACTCCCTTCCAAAACGAAGGGAGCAATACATCTCGCAATTACTATATCAAACTCTTACCAACCCACTTTTTTCTTCTCCAGCGATTCATAGTGATAAGGCCTCGAATGAACTCATCTGCAGCAGTTCCGGCGAACACTCCGGCAACGCCGAAGCCTAATGCAATTCCGGCACCATAACCAACTGTTACGCCAAGTCCCCACATCGTAATAATACCAACCACAAGCGGGAATATATAATCACCTGCTGCCTTAAGACTACTTACGAATGTCATGTTAAGGCATCGTCCAATCTCGATAACGATATCGACAATCAGTATGAAGAAACTCAGTCTGATAATCTCCTCATTAGACGTGAACAGCCTTAGCGAATATGGGCTTAGAGCCACATTTATTATTGACAGACCAATCGTTATCGGCATCGATATCTTAAGCGTCGAATATGCCCTTTTATAGGCCGCATCATCCTTGCCCGCGCCAATCAGATGTCCCACAATAATCTGCGTCGCCATCGCCGCATTATTAGAGAACACCCACACGAACTGCATCAGCGAATTACAGTATACCTTCGCATTAACCGCCTCATATCCCATTCCATTGATAAAAGATAATAAGACTAACTGATAGATATTATAAGACATATTCTCACCGGCAGATGGCAGTCCAATCTTGATCATATCAAGCAGCATTTTGCCTGGGAATGGTCTGATATACTTAAGCCCGAAGGAACCAATCTTCTTATAATAGAAATATACAACCGCACATATAAGCGCAACAAGTCTTGAGAATGCAGTTGGAATCGCAACACCTGCAACACCAAGATTAAGATATTTTAATGGTCCATATAAGAATACATAGTTACCAACGATATTAATAAGGTTGATAACTACAGATATATAAGTACCAATCTTCGCATAGCCGTTACAGCGAAGAATCTGCAGCATAACATTATAGCCAGCCATAAGGAACATTGTTCCGCCTACGATATTAATGTAAGTCATGGCATCAGCTCTCATCTCCATTGGTACCTTAAGCAGCACCATTACACCACTCTTAACTCCAACGAAGATTGCACTCATTGCGACACCGAAGATAATATTAACCACGAACGCAAGCGTATAGATTGTGTTCATCATCTCATACTTCTTGGCGCCAAGGTACTGTGCCACCACTATCGATGTTGATGTTGCAATAATATTGAACATCAGAATAAGCAAAAACATGACCTGATTAGCATTACCAACAGCGCCTACAGCTACTTCCGAATAGTGGCTGAGCATCAGGGTATCAACATTATTAACAAGTATATTAAGAAGCATCTCAAGAAACATCGGTCCCGCAAGGAACATCAGTGGTGTATTCTCGTCAATCTCCCTGGTTTTATTAGTACTCATATTGCATTCCTCGTTACGAAAATTTACTACAATTGGTATTATATACAAAATAATAAACTTCGCAACATAATAGCAATTATTATGAATTAACTTGTTGATTTTTCATTAGAGAGCTTTACAACTGTTCCAGATAGTAAGAACAGTGCTATAAGGTTAGGTATTGCCATGAATCCATTGAAGGTATCTGCAATGTCCCATAACAGTCCCAATTCCATAGTCGCACCAACAATGGAGATGAACGAATAAATAACAAGGAATGGGCCTACTGCCTTATTGGTGAATACAAATTCAATACATCTTGAACCATACAGGCCCCATCCGATAATGGTTGAGAATGCGAAACAGCACATTGCAACTGCAGTAAATAATGATACCCAGTTACCGTAAGTTGCAGTAAATCCTGAGATCGTAAGTTCAGCTCCTGCTGCAGCACCGTACTCTATACCTACTCCACTACAAAGAATAACTAAAGCCGTTAATGTACATATAACGATAGTATCCATAAATACTTC
>JAZLFL010000186.1:0-9318 GCA_045615825.1 Lachnospiraceae bacterium | reverse complement strand
GCAGATGTGGATTCTGGTTCGCCTTCAACTGTTCCGATGAATACATTCTTTTCACCGAGCTTGTCAGCATAGAGTTCCTGCATCTGTGTATATGTAACCTTAGCAACGTGAGCTGTTCCGTGTCCCATGAATACGAAAGCTGTCTTAGCATCAGCTGCAGCAGAAGCAGAAGCAAAACCTGCATCCTTAACTGCTTCAGCAAGGATTGCCTTAGCAACTGTTTCCTTGTCTGCGTTGATTCCGTTTGGTCCAAGCATAGGTTCAGCAACAACGATCTTAGCGATCTTGCTCTTGTAGCTTTCTACTGCTTCGCACATTTCGTCATATTCAGCACCATGCATTAAGTGTGTAGGCTGGATGATGAGCTCTTCAACTCCGTTAGCAACTGCTCTTTCAAGAGCCTGATCCATGTTGTCGATGAATTCAGATTCTCTTGCCTGAACGTGGTTGATGATAATCTGAGCTGTGAATGCTCTTCTTACTGACCAGTCAGGAAAAGCGTATGCGATTGCGTCTTCGATTCCCTTAATGTCCTCTGCACGGCTGTCATTGAATGAAGTACCAAAGCTTACTACTAATATCTCATTCTCACCTATCTCATCAGCATTACGTGGATCATCCTTGGATGCATCACCTGTATCTCTTCCGAAATAATCTGGATCAGCCTCTTCACCCTCAACAAGCTCCTTCTGAGCATCTGTTAAAGCATCCCATGCTGCCTTAGCTGCCGCGCACTGTGCATCAGTCTCGTCAGTTCTCTGCTGAACATAGATTGCATCGATTAGTGCTGCTACTTCATCCGCCTTAGCCTGATCATCAACCTCAGCCTCGACTGCCTCCACAACTGCATCCATGTCAGCCTCAGCTACTGCTTCCTCAGCCTGTGCAAGCGCGTCCTTAACTTCTGCCTCTCCACAGCCTGTAAGCATTGTTGCCACCAGGGCGGCTGACAGAAGTACTGTCAATAGTTTCTTCTTCATATAATTCTCCTCCTACTAAAAAACTCCGTCTGTTACCAGACGGAGATATTAACAACGCAAATAACCATTCCTGGCCTCTTACCCTTACCTGGAATAGCTAACTTAGTACGATCAATTACTCGTGATCCGGTTACCCTGTACCATCATAATTGGCAGGTTTCCTGGCTTACAGATCATCATATGCATCTATCCTTCCCAACAGTGGTATCTGTCAGTGGATTATTAGAGCACACTCCCTGCTTACAGTGACGAGATCGTACAGGACTTACACCTGTTTCCCTTTTACCCGGTAACGCTTCTGCGCTGCCGGCACCAATTACTCTCTGTATGAAATTTTCAAGAAAAAGCATACCGTGAGGTATGCTTTTCTTTATCTATGAGTGCCGGCAGTGGGACTTGAACCCACACGGGAGTACTCCCAACAGATTTTGAGTCTGCATCGTCTGCCATTCCGACATGCCGGCTTGCAACGGAATTAGTTTATCACAATCCAATCAATAAGGCAATAAAAAGCCTTTACACCTGTGAACAGGCGTAAAGGCCATCATTAGCTTAGAATAATGCAAGTAAATCCTCGATTGTCTCACGACGACGAATCTGACGGACACTTCCATCCTTACATACCATAACCTCTGCTGGTCTTGGACGAGAGTTATATGGTGAAGCCATTGCATAACCATAAGCTCCTGTATCAAGTACTGCCACAAGGTCACCAGTCTTAGCTACTGGCATCATACGATTCTTCGCAATAAGGTCACCTGACTCACAGATTGGACCAGATACATTAACCTCTTCCATATCTACGCGGTCAACTACCTTACCATCTCTTATAAGCTCTACCTCATGATAAGAATCATACATGGCTGGTCTGATGAGTGTATTCATACCCACATCAGTACCCACATACTTAACGCCTGAGTTCTCCTTAATAGCCTGAACACGGCTTAAGATCACACTACCCTCTGCAACGCAGTATCTTCCTGGCTCTGACTTGAAGAGTGGTGCCTTGCCATAACGGCTAACGAACTCATCAAGGATTGGCTCTAACTTCTTCTTGAAGTCTTCCATTGGGAATGCTGCCTCATCACTTAACTTATGATATGGAATACCATATCCACCACCGAAGTCAATGAACTCAAGATCTGCAAATCTGTCAGCAATTCTAAGAAGGTTAGCTACTGCATCAAGATAAGGCTGAGGATCAAGGAAGCCTGATCCGATATGCTGGTTAATACCAACAATCTTAAGGTCATACTTTTTAGCAATCTCGAATATCTTATCAATATCAGCTTCAGCAATAGCGAACTTAGTCTTCTTACCAGCTGTTATAACCTTCTCACTGTGTCCTGCACCAACACCTGGATTGATTCTTACTGCACATCTTCCACCTGGATTAATGCTACCGAATCTGTCTAACTGATCAAGACTGTCAAGACTCACCATTACTCCCCTGTCGATTGCGAACTGCATCTCTTCTGCAGATACATTGTTAGATACGAAGAATATCTTCTCTGCAGGGAAGCCTGCCTTAAGCAAAAGTGTAATCTCACCTGGGCTCATCGCATCACAATTGATACCCTCATCAAGCGCAAGCTTAAGAATCTCAATATTAGTGTTAGCCTTAACAGAATAATTAGCTGTGTATGGATACTTGGTGATAACCTTGGCAACATCTGCCATATGTGCTCTGATAATCTCCTCATTATACACATATACAGGTGTACCATACTCCTTAGCTATATCTTCTGGATTATTACCTTTGAAAAAATCTACCTGATTAATATACGAATTCATTGAAGTCCTCCGGGCCTTTCTAGCTGGTTAATTAGAGCAGTTTTATAATAAATGTGCTCTGATCTCTTCATCTGAGAGTGGGCTTAAGTATGATGGTGCAACATCGAATACTGTCTTACATCCGAGTGTACCCTCATTGTTCATACGGTTAAGAGCTCTTGCATAAGCAACAAGTACTGAACCTGTGAATGCTGGGTTTGAGTCAAGCTTTAAGCTGTACTCGATAACGTTATTATACTCGCCATCCCATCCTGTCTTACCTGTTCTGAATACGAATCCACCATGAGGAATTCCTGCGTGGTTAGCAAGTAACTCTTCCTCTGAGATGAAGTTAACTGTTGTATCATAATCTGAGAAGTAGTTAGGCATGTTCTTAATCTCTGACTCGATCTTAGCCTTGTCAGCGCCCTCCTCAGCAACTACGAAGCACTCTCTTGTATGCTTGTCTCTTGTTGTGAGTTCTGGGTTAGAACCGCTTCTAACTGCCTCAAGTGCTGAATCAACTGGTATTGTATACTGCTTACCATTCTTAACACCATCAATTCTTCTGATAGCATCTGAATGACCCTGGCTTACACCCTTACCCCAGAATGTGTAGTCATTACCCTCTGGTAAGATGCAGTTAGCATATAATCTGTTAAGTGAGAACATTCCTGGATCCCATCCACATGAGATGATTGCTGTGTGACCATTAGCCTTAGCAGCTGCATCAACATTAGCGAAATGCTCTGGAATTCTTGCATGTGTATCGAATGAATCAATTACATTGAATAACTTAGCATACTCAGGTGTCTGCTCTGGAAGATCTGTAGCAGAACCACCAGCTAAGACAAGTACATCAATCTTACCAACGTAGCTCTCAATATCATCAACACTTACAACAGGAACATCCGGTGTGAGAATACTTAAAGAAGCTGGATCTCTTCTTGTAAATACTGCTACAAGCTCACAGTCAGCATTCTGCTTGATAGCACACTCAACGCCCTTACCAAGATTACCGTAACCTAAAATACCAATTTTCATCATTTTTCTCCTTCTGCATAATAATGTCTATCTGATATTACACCTCTGTAACATCAATTCCCTTTTGTATCAGTACAATCTTGTATCTCAAGGCTTCCTTCATTACCTCTACAAGATTGGCCTGTTCTGAGTAGAGACAGGTCTCTTCTGCTCCGCCCGTCAGCTGGCCTGTTAGTACGTAAGCCGAATCAACGATAAATCGAAGCTGCCCTTCTTCCACATCAGTTCTGTATACTGTGGCTCCGTCAAAACTAATGTCATCATCTGTAAGCACTACTACCTTACGTCCCTTAGCTATAAGATCTTCAAGCTCTGCCCTATACTCTTCTAAGAGCCAGTCATGCGCTAAGATATATAGTCTGAGTTCACATCTTGAGAGCATATCATGGATCTTATTCCTTATATGTCTCTCTGACTGAATGTTAATGTAGCCTTCCTGCTTAACAAGTCTCTTAGGCTGTTCCTTAATTAACTTCTCGCGAAGCTTACCTAAGTGCCTGAGTTCGTTATCGCAGAACTCCTTCACATCCACCGGATAGTATCTGCTTGCACTGCCCTGCTCTAGATTAGCTGCTCCCTTCTGGGTAAGTCCATTAAGTGCTGCATACACATTGGACTTGGAGATTCCAGTCTCCTTGCTTACTTCATATCCAGTCATGGCGCCATGCTTCATCAGTTCATGGTAGATAACCGCCTCCTGACGTGTAAGACCATATTCAGTTAATAAATCGATATAATCCATACGTCATTTCCTTGGTGTTTCTTTTTAGAACCACTAATAGATTATCCCTATTACGTGGGCTTGTCAATAGAAACAGACAGCAAAAAGTGGCAGAAATATAACACTTCTGCCACTTTTTCTACTTATTTTCTACTTAATAATAAGTATATTTGCGTAATATCCTTATTTATGATTTAAAATCATCATTAAGTGCTGCCTCTAAGGACTGATCCCATGTTAAGAAATGCGCATCGATTGGCTGCATATTATGAAGTCTTTCATACTGTCTTTTAGCAATTGCTGTAAGTGCTGTAAGATATGAGTGCATAGCCCAGATGTATGCTACGCTGTCCTTCTCGAAATCATTCTTAACCTTCTCATCCATATTTTTGTAGGCATCACTATTCATAATCGCCTTAGTTGCCGTCTTAGATATCTGAAGCTTATTAAAGGCTCTGTTAATATCAGTAGCGAACCAAATAACATCACTACCCTTTGGAAGCTCTGCTGTGAATAACTCCTGATGCTTATTTTTCCACTCTACCATCGAATCCACCTGGTCTTTAAGGAATTCCATCTCCTCATTAACAACCTCGGCACCAACCTCCTGTGGTTTCTTATTGATCATATCAAGGTTCTTGGCATGATGAACAAAGGTATTCATATCCTGGTCAACGTTCTCCATGTTGCAGCAATAACCTACGATATCTCTCTTAACCCAGCTTGTTTCAATATCATCACCATGTTTCTCCTTGAACACACGTGAATGGTAGAAATACTTAGCATTACTATCGTCATACTCCATAAGCTTCCTGTATTCAGGCAGCTTACTCTTATCCTTATCAATGAATTCAAGAGCTTCATCATAATCAATATCACCATCGACCTTAAAGCCAAGTCTTTCAAGAGTATTTAACTGGATATCCTCACCAGCTGCACCATTATCCTTATCGATTGCATTGAAATCGAATCTCTGCATGGCACCGTTCACTCTTCTCGCATATATTGTATCAAAATCAGCTCTCTCCTTAAGTATCTGCTTCTTATTACGAATGACATCAAGCTTGTTCTTCGCACGCTTCTTAGCCTTGAAGTTAAATAACTTTTTAAATCCACTAACCTCCGAAAGTCTTGTAGTCTCACGCATCTCAATAACAGCTGCTTCGTAATCCTCTGTGTATACTTCCTTTAATACATTGGTATTTTCCGTATCCATAATCATGAGTGCACGGAGCTTTTTAGATATATCATCCATTCTTGCTCTGTCCCTGTGCTCCTCACCATAGTTGGCATTGTAATAGTCCATGTCATCTGAAGTAAGTGTAATCTCAGCAAGTGCTGAGGCATTAATCATTCTATTCAAACTAATTTTCTGTCTTGCATCAAGTTCTTTCATTTCAGTCTCCTTCGCATCCTATGCGGTAGTCTTATTTTTGTTTGTCATTATCTTATACGAAGCTTTTTCAAAAAGAGCTACAAAGAATATGAACATTCATACATTTTTTTCACATTTACTTCTTTAAAGAGTCTTTTGAACATCTTCTTACTGTTACCATTTAACGCCGCAGCCACTATTTTAGTATCATCAGGATAGCTTCCTAATTCCTGCTGAATCTTAGCCAGAACAGGTGCAAGCAGCTGACCATATCCCTCCTTGGCAAATGCATAGGATACAACTATTGTCCCCTTTTCTTCCTTCAGAAGAACGAAGGCCTTAATATCGTCCTTAACCTCGATTGCCACTGACTGCTCCATATAATCTTCGGGCACAATAGGGAGGGCAACGCCCACATTCACATCATCATGTACCCGCAAAAATTTATTCAACTGAGTAATCATATTACTGTCAAAATCCTTAAGCCTCTTAACCTGGCTATTATACTTAAGCTTTCCGCTTAAGTCCGCCTTAAGAATTCCGCTCAAATCCTCTAAACTGCCTAAGGTTGAATAGCACACGTCCCCATCACCAAAGCCATTATAATAGAAGCCAAACTGAATAAGCAGATATGCAGCCAGGTCCTCATCGGTCACAGTGCAGTAAATATTATGAACGAGCTTAGAATTACGCGCATTCTCAATGAATCTGTTCATAAGAGAATACATTATTCCCCTGTCACGGAAATTAACATCAACATACATCCAGGTTATTAAGAATGATCCCCTGTTATATTCTGATATTAGTAGTCCGGCAGGGACAAGTCTGCCATCCGCATTCTCCTCCACCGCTCCATAACAGATAGTATTCGCATTAATACTCTCTGTTATATCACCGGGGAATAATCTGGCGAACTTGCTGATATTATCTTCATCAAGCATAACTATACTAGCCATTACTATTTCCTCTATACATTCTCAATCTGCCAGTCGATTGGATCAAGTCCCTTACTAACTAAGAATTCATTACACTGGCTAAAGTGCTTACATCCGAAGAATCCCCTGTAAGCAGAAAGCGGTGATGGATGCACCGTCTTAAGTATCAGATGATTCGGATTATTAAGCATTGGTATCTTACTCTGTGCCGGAGAACCCCAGAGCATATATACAACCGGCTCCTCCTTGGCATTAACTGCCTGAATAATCGCATCTGTGAACTGCTCCCAGCCATGACCCTTATGTGAATTCGCAGCTCCTGCTCTTACAGTTAATACTGTATTAAGCATAAGCACACCCTGGCTTGCCCACTTCTCAAGATATCCGTTATTCGGAATATAGCATCCAAGATCATCCTTCAGTTCCTTATATATATTCTGAAGAGATGGCGGAATCTTAGCCTGGCTCGTAGGTACTGAGAATGACAGCCCGTGAGCCTGATTATACTCATGATACGGATCCTGTCCCAGTACTAGCACTTTTACCTTACTTAAGGGTGTCAAATGGAAAGCGGTGAATATCTCATCCGATGGAGGATATACCACTGTAGTCGCATATTCATTCTTCACAAAATCAAATAATTCTCTGTAATATGGCTTCCTGCATTCCTCATTAACAACTGGAAGCCAGTCATTGGTTATCTGCATAATAACTCCTCTTTATACAAAAAGGACCACATATCATGATATGCGGTCCCTGTCTACTGATATCAAAGTCTCACATCTATGCCCTTATCCTGCATATGCTTCTTAACTTCATTAATCTCAAGCTCTTTAAAATGGAAAAGTGATGCGGCTAAGACAGCATCCGCATGTCCGTCTATTACAGCATCCGAGAAATGCTCTAACGCTCCTGCACCACCTGAGGCGATAACTGGAATATTAACGGCATCTGATACGGCACGGGTCAGCTCCACGTCAAAGCCTGCCTTGGTACCGTCACAGTCCATACTTGTAAGAAGAATCTCACCTGCTCCAAGCTCTTCACCCTTCTTGGCCCATTCTACAGCGTCAATTCCTGTATCTACACGGCCACCGTTAAGGTATATTGTCCAGCCTTCTCCATTAGCTCTTCTCTTGGCATCAATGGCAAGTACCACACACTGGCTGCCGAACTTCTCAGCTGCTTCCTTAATAAGTTCAGGGCGCTTAATGGCTGCGGAATTAACAGATACCTTATCCGCGCCTTCTCTAAGTATCTCCTTAAAGTCATCAACTGTTCTGATACCACCACCTACTGTGAATGGGATGAACAGCTTCTTAGCAACCTCTCTTACCATATCTACAACAGTATGTCTTCCATCACTGCTGGCTGTAATATCAAGGAAGACCACCTCATCTGCTCCTGCCTTATCGTAAGCAGTTGCTATCTCCACAGGGTCACCTGCATCTCTTAAATTAACAAAGTTAACACCCTTAACTACTCTTCCGTTATTAACATCAAGACAAGGGATTACTCTAATTGTATGCATAATCTGTTACCTACAGTTCAATAAAATTCTTAAGTATTGTAAGTCCCACACTTGAGCTCTTCTCAGGATGGAACTGACAGGCATATATGTTGTCTCTGTGAACTGCCGCATGTACCAGGTCACCATATTCTGTAGTGGCTGCCACATCGCTAATCTCATCCGCTTTCAGATAATAGGAATGAACGAAATACACGAAGTCGCCATCATTAATATCCTTAAATATTGGACATTCACCCTTAAGTGTCAGAGCGTTCCAGCCAATCTGTGGAATCTTAAGGCCATGCTCGTCTGAGAAACGCACAATCTTACCAGGCAGAATACCAAGCCCCTTAACTCCCGGTGCTTCCTCGCTGCTGTCAAACAGTAGCTGAAGGCCAAGACATATTCCAAGGAAAGGTGTTCCCTTGTTAACAATCTTCTTAATCACATCTATAAGACCATACTCGGACAGGCGGTTCATGGCATCTCCGAATGCGCCAACGCCTGGAAGAATAACCTTATCTGCTGATAGTAATGTCTCAGGATCTCTGGTAACAACCACCTCTGCTCCCAAGAACTCCACTGCCTTCTCAACACTCTTAATATTGCCTGCATCATAATCAATTACGGCTATCAATTATCTCTACCTCTGCTTCTATCTCTCGTTCAAAGCCAGCTTCTTCACCTGTAGCCATTTCATCTGCTACGTCCTCAACTGGCATTTGTTCTGGATTACTCTCATCCCATATACTATTTGGATCATCTGGAAGGAACTCCATCTCCTCTGGAAGTATATCATCCACAGTCTTTTTTTCAACTACAGGTGCAGTAGGCATCCCCTCTGCAGCTATGTCATCATCATATGTGAATGGCGTTCCATTCGCAATTGACTGAATCCTAAGTGTATATCTAACCTTGCTTTCATATCCCACAATATCCTTAGCATCTGCTTCAGATACTCCATATTCAGAAAGTGCAGC
>JAZLFL010000185.1:0-2947 GCA_045615825.1 Lachnospiraceae bacterium | reverse complement strand
ATCTGCGCTTCTCATAAGAAGGTTAGTGCAGTATACAGCCTCGAAGATATTCTCATGGCAGAATGCATGAATGGCGGTGACATCGCCAGTAAGTGCTGCCTCAGCAAATGCTTTGGTCTCCTCCCATTTATTGAAATGGGTTGTGGCAATTGATGAATCGGATAACTCAGGAATGCTCTTCTTAAGGTTATCCCATACATTCATATAATCGCCGACATTGACATATAACATTGCCTTACCCGACTTAATGGCAGGCATCAGATTCTTAATGATAGCCTCGAATATCTCCTTCTGCGCTCCTGCTCCACCTATTGTTAAGAGGAATCGCATTGGCTTGCCTTCGGTCTTCCTTGCCATTCTTCTCGCATTATCAATATTAATATTGCTTACAAGCTCATGATCAATATAATGTCCAACATACTTAAGGTCCTTGGATGGCATTGGATTAAGTACGTCACTTCCCTGCATTCCGTTAAGGATTCTGTAGCCCTGATATGCATAATGAGTCTGAACTGTATGAAGCGCACCCTCAGCGAAGTGAAGTGCCATTGGCCAGTTATCAGGAATTGCATTAACTACATTCTCCATGCCGGCATGAATAGCTGCCTGCGCAGGCCATACATGTGTTGCTACAACAGGAATATTCTTAGGAACATTCTTATATACTGGTGCCATAAGCTCTGCATTCTTCTGATCTGCAGCATTATAGCTTAACTTCCTGAAGCCTTCGTAATTGATTGGCTCCCACACGAACTTATTGAACAGCTTGCTCTTACCAGAGATTCTCGAACCAAGTGAATACAGATCATTCTGTGAAGATATTACCTTGGTACAGGTTGTCTGCTTATATGAATTAAGATCCATCCAGTAAGGTGTGTAGCCCAGCGCCCTGGCTGCTGAAGCAATGGCCATGGATATTCTGTAATGTCCGAATCCCATACGGATATTACCAACGATAATTCCCTTATCAGTATCGAACTGAAGCGGCGAAGCGTTCCCCTCGTCCACGCCACCTTCTGGAATAAGTACATCAACAACGCCGAGCTCTTCCCCTATATGCTCATTATTCTTAAGTACAATCTTATAATCTGCAGCTGAATCATCACCGAACTTCTTAGCGAACTTCTTCTTAGACTTAACTGCCTTATTATAGACACTGTCACTCATCTTATTCCCGAATATAATCTTTGACTTCTCCATTTCCACTCCTTCGCGCCTTCACGCCAGATTCTTATTAAACCTTTTACACCATTCAAGGAAACCAAATTCCCCAATATCGTTTCCTTGTAATTCTATTATATACTATGGAAACTAATTTTCAATTATCAGTTTCCACAATTTTACTGGCAACTTTTTATATATATTCACCAAAGGTTCCACACGGAACGCCTCTCACACTCCGTACCCCACTGCACCCACAAATAAAAAAGTGCCATCAAACGATGGCACTCGCAAAAGCAATTATTAGTTTTTAAATGAATGAATAGGTGCAGGAATTCTTCCACCACGGTTTACAAATGCTGAACAGTCGAACTTATTAACCGGCATAATTGGTGCATGACCTAAAAGTCCACCGAACTCAACATTCTCACCAACACCCTTGCCAATAACAGGAATAATTCTTACCGCTGTTGTCTTCTGGTTAATCATACCAATAGCAAGCTCATCAGCAATAATACCCGCAATTGTTGTATTAGGTGTATCTCCAGGAATTGCAATCATATCAAGACCTACGGAGCAGACACATGTCATTGCCTCTAACTTCTCAATTGTAAGAGCTCCGGCAACAACTGCATCAATCATACCCTGATCCTCTGATACAGGAATGAATGCACCTGACAATCCACCAACGTAAGATGAAGCCATTACTCCACCCTTCTTAACCTGATCATTAAGCATTGCAAGAGCTGCTGTTGTACCAGGAGCGCCTGCATACTCAAGTCCCATCTCACAGAGGACATCGGCAACAGAATCACCGATAGCTGGAGTTGGAGCAAGTGATAAGTCAACAATACCGAATGGAACACCAAGTCTCTCACTTGCCTTCTTGGCAACGAGCTGGCCTACACGTGTAATCTTGAATGCTGTCTTCTTAATCGTCTCGCAGAGAACCTCGAAGGACTCTCCTCTTACCTGTTCAAGTGCACACTTAACAACACCAGGACCTGATACGCCGACATTGATAATTGAATCAGCCTCTGTAACACCATGGAACGCACCAGCCATGAATGGATTATCATCTGGTGGGTTACAGAGTACTACAAGCTTGGTACATCCAAGTGAATCAATATCCTTAGTCTTCTCTGCTGTCTCCTTAATCACATCACCCATAAGGCGAACAGCATCCATATTGATACCAGTCTTAGTTGAACCTAAGTTTACCGAACTCATAATTCTGTCAGTAGATGCAAGTGCATCAGGGATAGAACGAATGAGCAGCTCCTCTGCAGGTGTCATACCCTTGGCAACAAGTGCTGAATATCCTCCAATGAAGTTAACACCGACTTCCTTGGCAGCCTTATCAAGTGTAAGCGCAATCTTCACGAAATCGTCAGTTGTCTTACATGCTGCTGCACCAACAAGTCCGATTGGTGTAACCGAAATTCTCTTATTAACGATAGGAATACCAAGCTCAAGCGAGATGTCCTCACCGGTCTGAACAAGGTCCTTGGCAAGTGTTGTAATCTTGTTATAGATGTTATCGCAAAGCTTATCAACATCACCATCAATACAGTCAAGCAGGCTGATACCAAGTGTAATAGTACGCACATCAAGGTTCATCTGCTCGATCATCTTATTAGTTTCTGCTACTTCAAAAATGTTAAGCATCTATTCTCTCCTTAGATTCTGTGCATACTGTTAAAGATATCTTCTGTCTGGCACTTAATCTGTACACCGATCTCCTCGCCAAGCTTCTCAAGGTCTGCAACCACCTCACCGAAAGGCT